>JAPWTX010000055.1 GCA_028275825.1 Ignisphaera sp.
CTGAACACCCTAAAGGGGGTCCTAGCTCTTTAGAGTGGGGGAGGAGATTAGTTAGCGGATGCCTTACTTATGAAGCTGAGGTATAGGGGTGATGGTGCCAATGGTTTGCTTTTGAATTCGGGATGTGATTGTGTGCCTATAAATAGTATATGGCTGTTTAGCTCCATGAACTCAACAATACTCTCATTATCAAGACTGACGCCACTTACAACGAAACCAGCAGATTCGAGTTTGTCGATGTATTTCATATTCACTCCATATCTATGTCTATGTCTCTCTGAAATTATCTCTTTGCCGTAAGCTTCGTATACCTTTCTACCCTTATACAATTTAATGCTTATCGCACCCAGTCTCATAGTGCCGCCAATAGTGTCTATCCCTTTCTGCGAAGGTAGAAGGTCTATAACTGGGTGGGGTGTTGAAGGATCTAGTTCGGAACTATTTGCATCACTCAATCCAATAACATTTCTAGCTATTTCAATAACCATTAATTGAAAGCCAAAACATATTCCAAGAGTTGGTATGTTGTGTTCTCTCAAATATTTAATTGCTCTTACCTTACCTTCTGTGCCTCGTTTTCCGAAACCAGGAAGAATTAGTGCTCCATTTATGTCGGTAAGTTCCTTCTCTATATCAATATAACCATTCTCTATATCTGTAGATTCAAGCCATTTTAAAGCAGGTTTGACACCTACATATGCTGATGCATGTTTTATTGCTTCTGTAATGCTTATGTAGCTATCCTTTAGCTTGGTGTACTTTCCTATCATTGCAATTTTGACCATTTTTGCATTTTTAGATACTTTCTCCAAAAAGTTTAGCCAAGGCGACAAGTCAGGCTCTCTGTAATCTAAAGCAAGTCTATTAGCGAGAATTCTGTGCACCATCTGATTCATTAAAACAATTGGAACCTCATATATGTTGGTAACATCATGATTTGACACAACAGCCTCAGGAGGAACATTGCTAAATAAAGCTATCTTGCTTCTTGCTTCAGGATCTAATGGTTTTTCACACCTAGCAACTATTATATCTGGCTGTATACCTATCCTCCGCAACTCTTGTACACTATGCTGAACAGGTTTTGTTTTTTGCTCACCTGTAGCCTTAAGCATTGGAACTAGTGCAACATGGATAAAAGCTACGCTGTTAAAACCTTCCTCTAACTTCATTTGCCTTGCCGCTTCGAGAAAGGGTAAGCCTTCTATATCACCTACAGTTCCTCCAATCTCTACAAAAACTATGTCAGCATCGTGCTCTCTTCCAACCTCTTTAATTCTTTGCTTTATTTCATTAGTTACATGGGGAATTATTTGTACAGTGGTGCCTAGATATTCACCCCTTCTCTCTTTCATTATAACAGCATAGTAAATTTGACCAGCCGTAATATTATTCTTCTTACTCAAGTTTGTGTTTAGAAACCTTTCGTAATGACCTATATCAAGATCTGTTTCTCCACCATCTTCTGTTACAAAGACCTCGCCATGAGCATAGGGATTCATGGTACCTGCATCAACATTGAGATATGGATCTATTTTTACGATAGTGACATTGAAACCCATAGCTTTGAAAAGTAATGCTACGGATGCTGTAGTAACACCTTTTCCAACACTACTCAAAACGCCTCCAGTTACAAATACATACTTTGTCATGAGCCCTACCTAATTACACCTAGAAACAAAAAAGGTTTTTGAGAACTTCGCACTAAAGAGTTTATACCTCCTTAAAAGAGAGCCTTGAATCACATATTGAGTATTTTATAGGTATGTATTTAGAATGCTTGATAAACACAGAGAGTAAACCGAAAGTATCAAATCCATATACAGCATATGAACACCCTTTGTTTCGCTAGGAATTGTATGCCATTCAATTGAATATAGATAAACAGCTAAATTTGAGTATGAGCATGGTATGAGATATTACCTAGGTATGCTATGAGTTATACATTAGTAACCCTTATCCCTCTTTATAAACTAGAAACTTTCAAAATATTTTCATGGTGGCACAAAGTTGGATCAAGTTCTTTCAATAATCTTAATATTGATATTTATTGTAACAGCGTTGACTGCTTCCATGATAAATTACTTACGATATGAAAGTTCTCATAGGAGAAAAGAGGATGCTCATATCTTAAATTTTATGAACATACTTAAATATATGAAGAAAGGTTATGCTTATAGTGTTGATCTGGGGGATTCCATAGTTTTTATAGCAGTTATGGAAAAGAACTCAGAATTGACACGACTAAGAATAGAGCCTCAAGAATCTGCATTAAGCATATCTAAGCAGAGCAACACCTAGCAATGCATGTGATTTTTATATTTCAAGTTCTTTAGGTACATATCGTATTACTACATTAGGCATCTTTGTAATATAGCTCTCTATGTTTTCCTGAATAATCCTTCTCTCACTCTCATTTATGCGAATTTTTCTTAAAGTCCACTCCACAGCATCCTTATCTATAATACCCTTTCCCTTGCTAGCTGCAATCCTAATCACAGAATCTAACTCAGCAGCATTAAACCATCTCGTTCTTGCTACAATATCTTCTAACAATTCATTACCTATCTTCACACTATATATTTTGCACAAGTTTGAGATTATCTTTCTTCGCATTTTTCTGTCAGGATAACCTACAAAAATTGATATGTCTAATCTGCCAGGTCTAAGCATTGCAGGATCTAGAATTTCAGGAGTATTAGTGGTCATAACGACTAGAGGTCTTTGTCTCTCTTGGAGAATGTTAAGCCAGATATTCATCTCTGCTACAAATGCTTCGTGAATAGCATTGAATCTATTCATCAGAAAATCCGCATCGTCTATCAAAACTACAACATCTTTTCTGCTTCTTAATGTTGAGAAAATTGATATCAATGTTTTTTCGGTCATTCCATACCACATAGATCTATAGATGCCAGGATTTATTCTGACAACCTTTTTATTAAGCCCCTTAGCTATTGCCTCAGCTGTTACACTTTTTCCAACACCTGGAGGCCCTATAATTATGATGCCATTAGGGGCATATTGTGCATTGATGTTGATGGGTTCAATAATAAGTGTAGTGATATCTTCTTTAAGTTTATCAGGTAGACTCTCCACATCCCATGAAGGTGTGTTAATGGGTATTATTAGTGAGGTTCCTTTTCCATACTCCTCCCTTAATTTAACTCTTATAACATTTTTATCATCAACAGTCAAAATCACTAAATGTGTACTTGCAAGCTGAAGAACTTTTGAAAACCTTTTGTAGTATTTCCTCACATATTGCTTTAAAAAGTTGAAGCAAAGTTCAGTAGCTTCTTCAAGCTCTATGTTTCTATCAGATATCATGATTACAACTGCATTGGCATTCTGATTACCGTAGTTCATCACATTAGCTTTATCCTCTTTATAAACAATTGCAGCGCTATAGAGACTTTTCGAAAAAATCATTGAAATTACAGCAAAATCTATATTCAATAACTTAGCTTCAGAAGCTATGTGCAAGACTAGTTGCTTAAAATTCAGAAGCAAAGACCTAACAACTTTACTATACTGTTCCTTATCTCTAAACATTATAACCTTCTTACTAACATCTCTGTAGAGAGAGTCTAGAACTCTTGGTATTAGAGATAACACCGTTTCACTATAATCGTCTACAGCGCCCCTTCTAATTATAAATCCTTGCAATCCAGTAGGCAAAAAATCATTCAAAGACTCTACACTTACCTCATTATCTCTTTCTACACTACTACTCATCATCTCCATAACTCGTAACCACAATAAGCAAACCACCTATTCAAAATTTAAATCTTTGCGCTTCGCAAAGCATTTTAAATTTGTAAAACTTGGGAGTAGTATCATACACTATATTTGAAGTATTTACAACGATGAATCGATGAAAAGCATTTGATTGTTTAATTGAATCAAGTGTTTAGAATGTAATTAAATTACTTTTCACGATCATAAATGGTTTCGCTATCTTTAACTATTCTGATAACTCTGTGAATAGGTACTATTGTAATTTCGTTATTGCAAGTAATATAGACATAGTTATTGTCAATTCTAGCTATGCATGTAAATGGAATCTCACTATAGCCTAAAGGGCTAATTCTATCGGTTATGACTAGACGATATCTTTCAAGCTCTTTCTTCTTTTTTACTGTCCATAATATTTTGTTTACAGCCTCCTTCACTCTCATGAAACATCAAACACTGCTCTATTCATGTACAGAAATGAAATTAATAAGTGTTTTGCAAGCATTGTCAACATTTATTCCACTAGCTATAGCTTATAATTACTGTATTAATTAACAATAATAGTTATACTTTAAAGCAATTTAACCTCTTTCATAGAAAATGTTCTTGGTCAATAAAGGTTGAAGGTGTAGGTCAATTTGTTTAAGTATACTGTGTTGAGATTAAATGTTGATAGCAGAAAGTGGACTTTAAATAACTATCGTGTTGAAGAGGTACTAGGACCTGTAGGCGTCGGCATTAAGATACATAATGAACTTGAAAGCTGGGGCAAGGACGTCTTTGATCCTGTTAATGCATTAGTACTTGGTTCAGGAGTCTTTGCAGGTAGTAAACTCTTTGGAACGCACAGACTTGTTGCTGTATTTCGAAGTCCTGAGACTGGTGGTATACATGTATCTGAAATGGGTGGAGCTGCATATAGGTTCATAGGGTGTGGTGCTAATGCAATTTCTATTGAAGGTAGAAGCGAAGAGCCTGCCATAATCTTCGTAAAAGGTGATGAAAAAGGTGTTAAAGAGGTTAGCATAGAGCATATTAATGAAGCCAAGCTGAATGACATATTCAAGAACTATGGGGGGTATGTAGGGGCTTATGCATTAGAAAAGTACTTGATAGACACATACTGGGACGTCATATCAACTCTGAAGGCAAGGCCCATAGTTGTAGGGCCTGCTGCACTAAAGACAGTATATGGAGCACTTGTTTCGATAGATGTTGATTTTGTAAGGAAAAGGTTTGCTGAAGGTTCTGAGGATTTTGCTGCAAGAGGTGGGCCAGGAAGTGTATTAGCACAAGCACATAATGTAGTAGCTATTATTGCTGGAGGAGGCTATAGACCAGAGCTACCTAAGCAATTAACAGATTATGCTGAGCTAGTTACATTTATGAAGAATGCGCTGGGCAAGGACTACATCAGCGCTGTTAATGAGGCCACTGTTAAGTATAGATATGATCCCAGCATTGGTGTAGGTGGAACGTTTGGTGTAAATTACCCCCATTATAGGGAGTCTTTACCGATGTTCAATTATAACACAATATATTTACATAAAGCAATGAGGAAGAAGATAGTAGATGTTCTACTAGAGAACTTCTGGAGACCCGTAAAAGAGGAGACATTTGATAAGGCTAAAACTTGGGCAACTTGTGGCGAGCCTTGTCCAGCGGCATGCAAGAAGATTTGGAGAGGTAA
The DNA here is from genome assembly GCA_028275825.1 of Ignisphaera sp. Lineage (GTDB taxonomy): Archaea > Thermoproteota > Thermoprotei_A > Sulfolobales > Ignisphaeraceae > Ignisphaera. The sequence continues at coordinate 5,429 of JAPWTX010000055.1, forward strand.
GAAGCTAGATTATGAGCCTTCAAATGCTTTAGGACCTTGGATAGGGGTGTTCAAAATAGGCTTAACAGCAAAGCTAATTGATTTAGCAGATCAATTAGGCTTTGATGCTATAGCTATAGGTCATGTTATTGCATGGCTCCTTGAGGCTACTTATAGAGGTCTTCTTCAGCCTCAGGAAATAGGTCTTAGCGAAAAACCAAAGTTTGATCCAATGCTATTAAATGTAGAGGAGCTGGCTATAAACGCTAAGCTTGCTGAAGAGCTCTTGGTAAACCTGGTAGAAGGGAAGATAGAAATACTTAAAGTTGTGGCAAGAGGTATTAGGGAAGCTGCAAAGAAACTAAATGAAATGTTTGCAGATAGAGTGAAGAGACTTGGAATGAAATTTGAGGATCTAGTGGTATACCAGCCTTATGGTGATAGATGGTATATGACACCGAATTACTATTGGACACCAGGGCTTCTTCTACCTCTGCCTGTAACAGGTAAGTATTGGACAAATTATACAACAACATTCACAGAACCAGAGGAATTTGGAAAAACTGTTGCTATGCGTATTATTAAAGAGGCTGAAATATCCAATGCAGGGCTTTGCAGATTTCACAGAGGTTGGGCAGAGAAAATACTGCCAAAACTCTATGAAACTTTGGGTATTAAAATAGATTTAGATCAACACATAAAAGCATTATATCAACAAATAGCTGAGTACAACATTAAGGCAGGGGCAAAACCTAGAATAGTTGAAGGGGAAAAAGCGAAGGACGCTATAGCACTCCTAGCTAGTGAGCTTGGTGTAGAGGACTGGAGCAAAAAATTTGCATCTAATAGAGATGTTGCATTACGAGAATGGATTGAAAGAGCCATTAAGATTATTGCAACTCAGTTAAGCCTTTCAGAGCAATGGTATAATGAATTAAAATAAAGACATTTTTATACATTCCATTGCGAACCTCAACTATATACTTTAATGCTTAAATCGAATAGAACCCTGCAAGACAAAAATTAGGATGCCGCTGATAACGAATTCAGTACATGGATAAAAACATAGCTTGATTTGCCTCTTGTCCTCAATCCCATTGACACACTAAAATACTTGTTTCCAAAAACCTACAATTTTTAACATCATCAGACCATGTAAAAACATATGAAACGTAAAGTAATAGTCAAGGATAGATATGACGTGAAAAACTTATAAGCTATCTTGGCTATGCTGTGCTTGGTGATGAGCATTAAGCTTTGTAGTCCATTGATAATGATGACTCGTGGAGCTAAAGTCATGAGTGTCGTTTGGGGCAAGAGCAATGGTTTGGGGATTCAGTTTAAGGTTAAGTCAGCAAAATATCATGGTGCAATTCTAAACCCATCTATGTTATTAAGTGTTTTCACGTTTAAGGATGGAAAGGGGGTTAGAAGAATTCAGAGTTGTGGTGATTGTTATGACTGAAGAGACTCAAAAAGAGTCTAGGATTCGTAGAGGTATTTGGATCGAAGGAGATGTGATGTATGTTGCTGGTGAGGAGTTTATAGAGAAAATAGCTGGCGCTTTGGCATCATTAACAAGGTTGAGAATTATTGGACTCACATTCAAAGGTGATATGGGAATAGAGGATCTGGCTGAAAAACTTGGTCAAAGCAAGGCGAACATAAGCACCCATGTTAAGCGTTTAGAAGAGGCAAATATAGTTAGGGCAGTTTACCTACCTGGACATAGAGGGGTTAAGAAAATTGCTAAGCCAACGGTGAGGGAAATAAGAGTGATACTCTCAGAACTGGCTGAAGAAGTTGAGGAGAGAATAAAAGAAGTGCCATTACCTCCAGAGGAGGGAGAAGAAATATTAAAATCAACCGAAGAAGCCATATAATATTTACTTTTTTAGCTTAGAATTTAACTCATACAATTAGTGTACATTACGAAGCACTTCTTTTCTTTGCAAGCGTTCATAACTTAGCTGCATTAGTTCATAAGAATTATTGGAAGAGAAGATGTATATCTAGTTAAAGTAAGAATCTTGATACTAATTAACTGTGTTGCTAATAATAAATGTGAAAGCAGTAGATGTAGAGAATTGATAAACAATTTGTGAACATTCATAATTCAGAATTGTAGAACTCTAGCTGTTCTAATCTTTAGTATATTAATGCAATTAAATAATGATGCTTGCACACATCGTTTTTATTCTCTTAGCATTCATATGTAAGGGGCAATAGTGCCCTAAAGCTGTGTCCTGTTTTAGGACTCTTAAAGAGTCCTATCTTCACTATTTTACCCTTATTGTTTTTTATTATGTAAACTTTTTCAGGTGCTAACGTAATTTCTATATGTGATATTGGATCCTTAACCTTCACTTGAGTTTTACATGGCATGGTTTCGCACACCTCTTGCAATTATATAAAGTACACTATCATTGAAAGACCAGTATATGCTAAGGTTTATAAGCTTTTAATTTAACATTTCTCTAAAAATATGATGAAACTG
>JAPWTX010000016.1 GCA_028275825.1 Ignisphaera sp.
ACAGCCTCAATCTTTGCTGTTGCCAAAACCCTCATAGAGAGGCTCATAGACTATCAGCAACAACCAATTTCTGTTAGCAGAACTTATAAACTTTTCTAGTTTTTATATTTTTGGTGGTTTCATGAGCCTAGTTTACATGTTCGAGGCATCAGTATCGAAATACTCTGGAAACAGAATAGTCCTATACCCACCAAAGGATTATCAGGAGAGGCTCAGGAAGTTCCATGGGAAGAAGGTTAAGGTGTTAGTAGTCATAGAAAGCAACTAGCTCAAGTATTTACAGCTATTCACAAGTGTTTGCAGTTGATGCAGACCCAGCTAAGGCTGTTACAGGACTGATGACGAGTTTAGATAGTTGTGAATAGCTGTAGATGCCTGGCTCTATAGAATAATGTTTAAACAGTTCTACACACCACTATAAACTCTCGGATGACCCGCTCTACGGCGACACAGAGAGACTCAGATGGGAGCCTCGTGGCGTTTGGCTCTACTGGGACCTGTTGAGTGTGGGTGAGGACTGTGAGCCCATGAGGACCAGCCCCGCTAACAGAAGTACAAGTATTCAAGATACCACCAAGCACTGTCAGCGGGGAAATGCTTGGGGTAGACTTCTCACTATCTAAGCATGCTCTGAAGATATAAATGAAATGAGATCGGAGTTCATAAACCCAATTCCCAACCATCAATTTCGAAAGAGCCTTAACAAAAAATAGATATAACACTAAGCAAACATAGAGAGGACCCTACTATAAGATAAAAGTTAGCCAGGCAATTTTTTCTTTGTGTAATATGATCCTATGACTAGGTATAGTGGGAGGAATTCTAGTCTTCCTAAATACATAGCGGTAATTAATATAAGTTTTGCTGTGGGTGGGAGAGAGATGGATGTTATACCAACAGATAGCCCCACACAGGATAGTGCTGATGTTACTTCGAATAGAGAGTCTAGAAAGCTATAATTTGTTAGGTTACTTGTTATCAATATGAAGTATAGCGTTAATGATAGCAGTAATAAGGTTATTGTATAGAGCACGATATAAGTCACAGCCGAGGTAATGGTATCTTCACCAAGTATTTCCTGCCCCAACCTCTTAACTATTATCATGCCTTTTGGTAACACTGTTCTCTGAATATCCCATGCAATGGATTTTACTGCTATTACAATTCTCCGGGTCTTGATTCCACCAGCTGTAGAAAATGTTGCTCCGCCTATAACCATAGCTAATATTAAAATGATCTTCAATGCGTCTGGATATACATATATGTTACCAACTTGAAAACCTGTCGTTGTATACCCAGAGACTATATGATAAGCTACTATAGCAATATTCAAGTTAAACGCCTTGCCAAAGATTATAGCAAATATGAGTAGCAATGCAAAAATAGCAAAAAAGCCTCTCACTTCAGGCGAGTCTATGAACCCCTTGAAACGCCCTTTAGATAAGTTATAAAGATCCTTAAAATTCAGTGCACCTATAACCATCACTATTGATGAGGCTAATAGTGTTGCAGTCAAGCCTCTGAAGTACCAGTACCCAATATTTTGATCTTTTGATGACATGCCACCCGTTGCTATAGCTGTCATTGAATGTATAACTGCATCTAGAGGTCCCATACCACTTAAAAATAGAATTAAACAACCTAACAACGTATATGCAGCATACATTGCAAACAAGTCGATCATAGATCTTCTAATTGTTGATACAAGTCTAGGTCCTCTCTCTATGGAATATATCCTAATTAGAGAGATGTGAAGATAAGGCAGAACAACACCTGCTACAACTACTGTTCCAAGCTCGCCAAGCCACTGAGTCAAGGCTCTCCAAATCAGTAAAACATATGGTGTGGCATCTAAATTGCTTAGAATTGTTAGACCTGTTCCCGAGAATCCACTAAAGGATTCAAAGAAGGCGTCTAATAAATCTAATTTAAGTGTCGATAAATATATTATCGTTGAGGACAAGGGGACAGAAAGCCACACAAGAGATGCAGCAATCATTAAGTCGATGTAGTTTTCAATTACATTCTTTCTATTTGTGTATGCTATAGATGCCCATAAGAATAGTAGTAGTGAAACTGAGAAAAGATATTTAACAGTTATTGAATAACCTTTAACATCACCCACAGTGCAGTAATATACAAAGAAGAGAATACCGTTTATAAATGCGAGAACCAGTATAGCTAGATTTATCTGAGCTATAGCATAGATTACTGCCCGCACCCTCTTCAAAAAGAATGCCCCTATTTAACACTAGATGCACTATGATGTAAACATTAAAAGGTTGTTGCTACTCTGTTGGTATGAATTTAATTCCATAGATTATTATACCCTCATCTGACTCTTCCCATATCCTTCTAAGAGTGGCTTCCACAGACATACCTATATATACTTCTTCAGGATTTACATCGGTTAAAGTTGATACTACCTTTACCCCATTTTCAAGTTCTATTAAGGCCACTATAATCGGTGCTTGGTGTCTAAAACCTTCTGGAACTCCATGCTCTATAGCAAAACTGAGTACCTTGCCCCTCTTAGGCAATTCTGTTTTTTCGACTTCTAAGCAACCACAGTAAGGGCATGCCGTTTTTGGTGGGTAGAATAATTTGCCACATCTTTTGCACCTCCCCCCCTCTAACCTATATCTAGCATTTTTTTCCCTCCAAACTCTAGCTGGAGATATCTTCATGCACATCACCTCTTCAAGATGATTATTGAAGTCAAGGTGGCAACTCCACCAGTATTCATAGCTGCACCTATTTCAGCTTTACTTATCTTCACACCTGGAAAATCTCCCCTCAGCTGCATGACCACTTCTGCTACCTGATACACTCCTGTAGCACCTACAGGATGACCCCTAGCCTTTAGACCACCACTAAGATTTAATGAGGGTTTATCGCCAGCCACAAACCTCCCTTCCCTAATCAGTTTCCAAGCCTCTCCAAAACTAGCAAAACCCATACCTTCAATAGATAACAAAGCCGTTATGGTGAACGCATCATGGATTTCTGCAACATCTATTTGCTTAGGCTCTATACCAGCCATTTTATACGCTTTCTCACTTGCAACAACTATGCTAATAGGCTTTAACAAGTCTTCTCTTGATGCAAGATCTAAACCATCGCTACCTAAGCCAACTCCAGCAACTTGTATTGGTGTATCAGTAAGCTTCCTAACAACATCCTCTGAAGTTAGTAAAACTGCAGCAGCACCATCACCTATCGGTGCAGAGTCCATGAGCCTGATAGGATCCGCTATCACAGCTGACTTCATCACATCCTCAACTGTTATTCTGTTTCTCAGCTGTGCATATGGATTTTGAGAGCCGTGTTCATGCATTCTCACAGGCCACAGAGCTAGATCTTCTCTTTTTGCTTCATACTTATGCATGTAAAGCCTCATAGCAAGGGCATTAAGTGCTGCAAAACTAGCACCATATATCGCTTCGTGCTCAAAATCTGATGCCTGTGCTAAAGCTAAAGTTACTACGCTTGTTGGGTAGTCAGACATTTTTTCTACTCCCACGACCAGTACTTGGTCATAAAGACCAGAAGCTATAAGAGCATATCCTGCAGCGATGGCGTGACCTCCACTTCCACACGCAGCCTCTACTTTAAAACCTCCCTTACCTCTAAGCCCAACAGCATCTGTAACAACAGCAGCAAGAGAGTCTTGCTGATACAGCGAACTGCTCATCATGTTGCCTACAACTATTGCTTGAGGGCTATACTCCTTAACATCGTTCAACAGATTTTTAACAGCTAAGTATACAAGTTCTTGGAACCCTTTATCATAATGCCTATCAACCTTAGTCATTCCAACTCCAGCTACATACACTCTTCTCAACTCTAATCACCCAATAGCGAAATTGCTTTGAAGGGGCTATATAAAGCATATTTTCCTGTCTAGAAAATACAGTATATAGATGACTTCAGTCATGCCCACTGAGAGATGATGAGTATCGGGGTACAGGAACTCTATGACGGAGTATAGAAAGTTCTTTTGGAGCTACATAAGACCAGATGCTGTTACTGCTTTGCATAAAGATATATTCAAAAAGACCCTTAGCTGGTATTATGCAGTTTTACTAGAGGATTACCCAGCAAAATTCCATATAGCTAAAGCTGTTGAGGTACCTAGGGATATAAAGTTTGAAGGCTGTGATATAGAGTGCTTGTGGGGGGTTCACAGAGAGCTTGAAAAAAGCTTTGTATCGCTGTGGAATGAAGTTAAAAAGAGCCAGCTAAAATTTAACGAATTTAAGAAGATGTATGGCGAATCATCAGAAAATTTTGTAGATGTTAAGATTAAGATAGCTTATAGTATGCTGAGGAATTGCAAGTTCTGTGAATGGAGATGTGGTGTTGATAGAATTAGTGGAAGAGCTGGTACTTGCAGACTGAGCCTGAAGAGCTATATTCACAGCTGGTTTCTCCACATAGGAGAAGAGGCCCCTTTGGTGCCAAGCGGCACAATATTTTATGGAAGTTGCAATTTTAGATGTGTTTTTTGCCAAAATTGGGAGATTTCTCAGGAAAACCCAGTTGGAGGTATAGAGGTCGATTCCAAGCAATTAGCATTGATACAAAAAGAGCTAAAACATGATGGTGCTAGAAATATAAATCATGTTGGTGGCGAGCCTACGCCTAATCTTCATAATATATTAGAAAGCTTAAGATATTTAAATATCAACATTGCACAGCTTTGGAATAGTAACTTCTACATGAGTTCAGAAGCTATGGAGCTGCTAAAACACGTCATAGACATATGGTTACCTGATTTCAAATATGGTAACAATAGCTGCGCCCTAAGGCTTTCAAAGATACCCAGATATGTTGATATTGTTGGGAGAAATCATAAAATTGCTGTTGAGTGGGGAGATATGATAATAAGACACCTCGTTTTACCAAATCATGTAGAGTGCTGCTCTAAAAAAGTATTGAAGTGGATTGCTGACAACCTACCGAAGGAAAGGGTTTTAGTCAATATAATGGATCAGTATCGCCCAGAATACAAAGCCTATGAATATGAGGATATCGCAAGAAGACCTTATGCAGAGGAACTAGAGGAGGTATACAGCTATGCCGAAAGCCTAGGCCTGCTGTGGAAAGATATATCTCACTAAAAACTATTCCATACTAGTAATGAGGTTTTAAAAGAGTAAGAGCTAATCATTAAACATTATTAGCTATTGTTTAGAGATAGACCTGCTACTTAAATACTAAGCAGCTTCACTACATATACCTTGGGTAAGTGCAAGTAAAGTTTAGCAACATTTTAAAGCATTACTCTAATCCCATAGTCCAAGATACGATATTCGAGTTCTGTAACAATGGATAGCTTCTTTGGAGGATTTTAAATAGCAAAGTTTTTGTAAGGTACTTTGAAAAGAGATCACCTAGGCTAGATTCGCCAAACGCATTAACAAATTTTACAGTAAGATTAAGATATAGAAATCTGAATGCAAGATCAGTCTATACCTCTATAGCGTTCTATAACAAGTTAGAGTATCTGACCTCCTCCCCACCCTAAAGGGCTATGGTTCCTGCTAGTGCGGGGAGGTGGGGCTACATTCCCCTGTTTCCGGTATTCAATCCCGGGCCTGGTCTCCAGCCCATCACCCCTATCCATTGGACTCGGAGCTATGGGTAAACTGTTGATCATTGCCAGCGACTCAGAGAATTTAATGCTCATCACCAAGAGCAATCAAAATATAGAAAACTCATAATCTTTTCCTTCAACCCCACCCTGAAAAGCAAGGGCTTTTAACAACTAAAAGCCCTTGCATTCTAAAGTGCTCAATATTTTGTAGTGTTTAAAGTCTCTTCGTAGCCCTAAAAAGACTTAAGCAACCTTATCAATGGAAACAGCTCTGTTCTTAAGGATAGGGGTTTTCAAAGAACTTGAATTATAACTCTTTAATAGTGTTATTCTGTTATGGTTTATAACTTATGGTGATATTCTTATAGTGGGAGGTATTGTGTTGATCAAATAGAGACTTTGTAAATGTTTTCTGCGTTTTTATGTAGAGCTGCATGCGCTATTTCAATAGCTAGGCTTTTGTCTATGTAGCCTTCGAGAATCAGCTCTGTAAGTACGTGTGCTAGCTGTTTCTTAGCTAAGGTGGCTTTTCCATATACCCAGTCTGCAACATAGGCGTCGCTAAAGAATCCATTGAATTTGTTGTATGGAAGCATTTCTAGTCTGATTCTAATATAGTCTCTTATTATTGTCTGATACATTGAATACCACCAGTAGCCAGATACATATACATTGTGATAGTTTTTTGCTATTACTGTAGTTGGATGCAGTAGCCTTGCATCAGCTATGAATATATCAAATTTTACATCAGGATATATTGCAAATAGTTGGGCAAGATTTAGCAACTGATCGTCTTTTGAGTGTGTAATTGCGTAGTCTGGTGGTGCAGCACCAGATACAGGTCTTTCAACGCCTAGCATAAATTGGAAAACCTTCTTATGCTCATTACATAAGTCAAGGAACTTCATTAAAATATATGATGAAAGTAAGCTCTTCGGATTTTCTGCAAGGAATCCTCTCTGCATCAAATCTTTTAAATATAGCGAGATCTCAGAGGGCTTCACTGATCTATAAACCTCCTCGGGCAATGGACTCAGGGCTATAGCTACAACATCCTCTGAAAATCTTTTAAATAACGACTCTATAGCTAGATCCAATTCCTCAACACTTGAAATTTCAAAGCCTGTTAATCTCCCTAAGCTCTGCAGACTATCCTTGCTCAAGTAGCTAACTAGGTTATCTATCCTAAGAACTCCTACAAAAACCTCCCTGTTATACCCCTTAACCTCAGAAAATGGAGAAAGAGTTAAAAACGATTTTCCAACCTTAGACTCCTTGATAAGCACCTCAAAAGCTCTTGACTCATTATTTGCAGAAGATTCTAATACCTTAACAACATCACGCCAATTATTCTCATCAATAGCCCTTATATCCAATCCATGTAGACGACTCAGTATCTGCCTTAAGCACCAAAATGTAGCTGTATTCCTTATATATCTGAGGTAGGGCAGTGCATAGAGAAGTTTATCTAAACCCTTCCTCTTTTCAAACTCTTTTCTGCTCATACCTGCTGATACTAGTTCTGTAACGATATAATGATAGAAGATAATATCTTCAAACCCTGAATGAGATAGCTTTAGCGGATTTAAATGCTCATGAACATCAATTAAAGGAATATTTTCAATCTCTCCATACATCTCCAAAAACAGTTCTGAAAAATTCATATAACAATTCCCTTATACCATAAAAAATGGCTAGGATATTTAAACACTAATGAAACATATACAAAGATGTGGTGAAAGAGCCTTTAGCTGTTGTTTTTAGATTTCATATAGTTTTATACACCCTCCGGTGGCTGATGATTAATTAAATTATTAATTCTATAAACTATAAACTTTAAATAAATACATATGTCTGCACAGACCTAGAAACAACGTGTAGAGGCCTTTGTTAATGCATCGCAACAAGTTTTATTATGATGATACCTTATCCATGCTTGTTAAAGATATTGTCTTTACTTTGAGGGATTTCTTTCCAAATGTTGATGTAGATAAAGTGAAGGTTGTTGTGTGTAGAGATTGCAGGTCTAAGGCTGTTGCCAGAATATATATGCTTCCTTCTGTACTGAGGTTTGCCTTAGGCTTAGAGCCTATATATGTAATAGAGGTTATAGAGGGAAACTTCTTTGCACTTTCTGAAAGTAATAGAGTTAAGGTTTTGCTACATGAACTTCTTCACATTCCCAAAAGCTTTTCTGGTGGGCTTAGACCACATGGGAGGTATGTTAATAACCTTACTGTTGAAAAGCTTTACCATGAATATATAAAGAGAAAAGGTGCTGAACTAACTTAGTGAGGTTTATGAAGAGAAAATCGCTTGATTTCATAGAGGAGGTGTGCTTAGATAGAGATGTGTTAGAGCGTAAAGTTGAGCTTTTGGAGAAAGAGCTGAGGGAGTTAGAGAGGCAACTAGAGGAGCTTAAAATGAGAAGGAATTATATTAGAAGTGAACTGAGAAATACCAGGAAAAGGTTAGAAGAGTTGAGCAGGTTTTGCACACCATGAATAGGTATAGTGCATATATAGGTATAGACTTAGCTGCTAATCCACAGAGATGCTCGGGTTTTGTGGCCATAGAGTCAAAGGGATTAACTGTTGCTGAAGCTTTGTGCCTAGGTGATGATAGAGAGATAGTTGAAAAAATCCATTTCTATCAAAAACCTGTTGTAGCTATTGATGCTCCTTTCGGTTTTGGAGACGGCTTTATTAGGAAGGTAGATAGGAGGATGCTTTCATTAGGCTACAGAGTTTTTCCACCAGGCTTTTCACATATGAGGGATCTGACCTTGAGAGCCACAGATCTTGTTAAAAAACTTAAAGAGTTGAATATCATAGTTATTGAGACTCACCCTAAAAGTGTTTTGAAGAGTAGCAGTTGCAGATCGGTAGAGTTATTAGCTGAAAAACTCGCTATAAAAAACATTGAACAGGTCTCTAAAGGTGTTAAGCATATCGTAGATGCTTTACTAGCAGCTATTGCTTCGCTATGCTACGACCTAGGATGCTCAGATGTAGTAGAGGATATTGATGGCGCTATATGGCTTGTGAAAAAGCTTTGCTAAAGCTATGCTTTTACAAGCACAAAATCTGATAATACCACCACCTAAATTATTCTACTTATCTCAGAAGCTACAGTATCCATTACCTATTAATAATACTTCTAATTAGTTCTAAATAACTTTAACTAGTTAGTAGTAGCAAATACTTATTATCAGTATATAAACCCATACCCTCCTTGCCATACTAGGCGTTAATAGCTATTATTAAGTTCCACGACCATTTACTCCTAGAGAAGGTGTTTTAATGTTTTGTGACATTAACTGAGTTTTCTCTTTACCAATATTCTCATCAGCAGTGCTGCTACTTCTAAAACGTAGTCATAGGCGTTGAAGTAAATAGAGCAAAATACTTGAGAACAAGCAGATTCTCATAGCTAAGCAATGCAATATACATATATATAAAGAGTTCATCAACGAGCAAAACATGTAAAAAGATTATAAGACTACCTACACCAAAACATTACAAAATATTGAACACTTTAGAATACATGGGCTTTTTAACCATAATTGAAACCTTGTCAACATGGATGCAAATTCCTTTCATTGAGTTCTATAGCTATACCTGAACTCATAGAGGGGCATAAAATTCTGTAAGCAAGATAGAGATCCTTAGATGAACTCTGAAATGCAGAGAATAGCTACCTAGGGACAGAAGGGTTCAGCTCCTGTATAGGTTCATATATTTTATGTTTTTCATAGCCTCATCTCCTTTCCTCTGCACCACTCCCTGAGTCTGCATATGCCTTGGGGCTTTCGGGGGCCACCCCTAGAACCCGATCTTGGTTATCTAGATGCAGAATTCCTGTAGCTCGCCAGCATGTGTATATGCTTTCAAAGTTTGTAAATGTTTTGCAAGTGCTTAGTACTAATATGTCAAGAGAGCAGTGTCAAACTATGATAAATCTCAAAAACACCAACCAGAGGCAATTATTGGTGCCCCGATCCCAACTTGGATGGGCTGCGGCCCCTTTCGGAAGCCACAGCCTCATCCAACGCGGCCGGCTTAACTTCCGGGATCTGACGAGTCCGGGTGTTGCCCAGCCGCTATGGTCGGGTCGGGGCACCATTTTTATTATTGGTGTAGCTAGGGTTTAAAAGATTTTTGTGTCATTTCTATATTTATGCTGTAGATTTTTGTTATAACCATTTGTGAATTGCATTTGGGACATGTTCCATCTATTTTTCCTATGAAGTCTCCTTCCTTGAATTCTCTTTCTATTGTATAATCATTTTGCTGGCATGTAACAATGCTTACAATTTTCATTGGTTTGTTTTCCTGCTCTATTGTTTCTTTCTTCTTTTTTGAGTAATCTAGAGCTGATTTTATTGCGTACACTATTAATCCTAGCATTACTGCTATTAGTAACGCTGTTATGATGTCTATCTGCATATACATTTTAGTACACACCTACCGTATTGCCTATGCCCACTATTATTACGTTGTCCCCAGGCTTTGTTCTATTTCTTATTATTTCTAAAACCATTTGATAAGCTTTTTCAACACCTTCTGCAACATCTTTTGTCATGGGTTTTATAGCCTCTTCATTACTCATTTTCACTATTACCGCATCTAGGGGAGCATTACACCTTACTGCAACTCTCTCTATCTCTATTTTCTCTGGACCTATATCCCCAATTGCAGCTCCTGAACCCTCTGCTACAAGACCTGTTGGCTCGCCTTCTAGCTTAAGTGCTGCATCTATTGTTATTATTCGTGCCACTTTATAGCCAAGCATTTCAGCCATCTTTGCTACTGCTTTTCCAGGTCTTCCAACAGTTGCTCCAGGACCCTTAGCCTTTATTACATAGATTTTTCTTCCTTCTATCTCAGTAACAGAGTATACTGTATCTTCTTCAATATCTATCCTTGGAGAAAGCCCTGCAAGTCTATATGCAACTACAGGTCCTACAGAATCACCTACAGGTACACCCTTAGCAAAGGTTTCAACAGCTTTAACGTAGGGGATAAGCTCTCTGACTAACTGTGGCAACATGAGGTAGAGCTGCATTAACAGAATCCAGTTCTCATACTTCCTACCTATGAGGTAATAATGCCTCAATATCTTATATACTGTATAGAGGGCTGAGGTGACAGATAGTGAGACAGCTATGTTGTTAAGCATATGTCTTCCCATGTTGGGCATAGCTTTCTGCAAATCGCTTTTGAATTTATCTTCATTTACTGTTATTATGTGATCCAATCTCTTTATAATATCTGTTGGCTCTATCGACACAGGCTCTATTGCAAAGTAGCCCTCCAGCGTATTATTAACCAAGGCATCAACATTGCTTACACCAAGTTTTACTAAATATGTCTTCACCTTGGATATACTTTCCTTGACAAGCCCCTCTACCACACCAAGTCTTGCAGCGACACCCCTCTCATATCTCATAAACTGTGTTTTCTGAGGCAGATCTGTGAAAAAGTAGAGCATAAAGACAACCCAGAATAATATTGATATTAAAGTGTTCCAATCCCCCCCTGTTTGCATATTTATCATATTCAGCGTGTTTCAACACCTTTCGCATAACTTAGATGCATTATTTATACCGTTACACGCTTAATAAGGTTTCTTTAATAGCATAAAGTTGTCACTATTTTCTCACCTCTACTAGTCAATATAATAGTGTGCTCATACTGTGCAACAATACCGCCATTAATCTCTATGAGAATGGGATATGCTATGGCCAGACCGTTATCTATAAGAACCCTCATAGCACTTCTGAGCTTTTCTATGCTGAATTCCTTTACGTACCATCTAAGAGTAAATGGAAGTGTTTTTCTATCTTCATATATACGCTCAAATATCTCACGAACTTCATGGCTTAATTTAGAGAGTTTCTTGGGATTTGGCTTGAGAGCGAATATTGTTATGTCGTTTCCTTCCTTTACATAACCACGTCCATTTGTAGCAAACGGCTCTATTGCATATGCTTTGCCACTCTTAAAAGAACCCAGAATCAATCTGTCTCTGTGGTTAGGTATAACCTCCCCTGCATGTATAATGTACCTATCTAGACTATGCCCACTCAAATTGTAGATGGGGCTAAATCCATAGCTTTTTATAATCTGTTCAACAATGTTACCAATCTCAGAAAATCTAATTCCAGGACCTATAGCTTCTAGAGCTTTTTCCAAAGCTGATTTAGTTGCTTTACATAGCAATCTATAGCTATCGTCAAGCGATATAGTAGTGGCAGTATCAGCAATATAACCATCTACATGAACCCCAACATCGATTTTCACAACAGCTCCACTAGGAATAATACTTTCATCGCTTGGAATTGGCGTGTAATGAGCTGCAACACTATTTATGGAGATATTTACAGGAAAAGCGGGTTTACCTCCTAAATCATGTATCCTACTTTCTATATACTTAGCGATTTCAAGAAGCTTTGCACCAGGCTTAACAAGGCTTTCCACCTCCTTCAGCACTGTACATGCTATTCGCCCTGCTTTCACATAGTTCTCAATCTCATTATCACTAATCAAGTCTCTCACACAGTACAGAAAGAGCTTTTAGTGGTGTAAAGCAAGAAAAGTTATGTTGATAAATCCTCTCATGGGTTTACGCCATGGTTTTAATTAGATGGCTTGGACATGCAGCATTCATAATAGGTGTAGATGAGGCAACAATTTTGATTGATCCCTGGATAACTAACCCCTTGTCTCCATATAGAAGTGTTGATTCTTTTGCTAAGGATTATAAATCTGTGGATTACATTATTGTAACGCATGATCATGGAGATCACGTAGGTGAGGCTGCAGAGCTTTTATCTAAATTCAAGAGCTCTAGAATTGTGGCTGTATTTGAGCTTGCAGAAGAGCTTGCAAAAAAGGTGGGGGCTATTGAAAGATCTATCCCAGTCAATATAGGTGGACGTGTAAGGCTTGAAAAGAATTTAGAGGTTGTATTTACACCGGCTTTTCATAGCTCATCTAAAGGTGCTCCTACAGGTGTTGTTATCTTTAGTAAAAACAAGTCTCTGTACCATGCCGGTGATACTGGGGTTTTTGGCGATATGAAACTTATAGCAGAGCTCTATAGACCATATGTAGCTTTACTCCCAATAGGAGGGCACTTTACTATGGGTATAGAAGAGGCTGTGAAAGCTGTAGAACTAATAAGGCCAAGAATGGCTATACCGATGCATTACAACACATTCAATGCAGTATTTACAGATCCTCAACTCTTTGCTAAGCTGGTTAAAGAAAGGGTTCCAGAGGTAGAGGTCAGGATCCTCAATCCAGGCCAATACCTAGAAATCTAAGGTGTATGATTCTACGCATCGAGGATTTAACCCCATAGAGGTCACAAAAATTGTTGAACACAACATTGCCTCAGTAACTGCAGATGATGAGATAATCAGAAAGTATTATAGGTTTAGACCAAGTAGGTTCTATAAAGGCTCTGCAACAGCAGATACAACAGGCTGTAACCTAAGATGTGTTTACTGCTGGAGCTGGAAGGCAAATACAAAGATGTTAGGAGACCCCTACACGCCAAGTGAGGTAGCTTCAAAGCTCATAAAAATAGCTAGCGACTATGGATACAGTGTTATTAGGATTAGTGGTGGTGAACCAACAATAGCATTTAACCATGTTATACAAGTTGTGAAGAGACTTAATGAATTCTTGCTTCAAAGGAATGCTATGTTCATCTTAGAAACAAATGGCATTTTAATAGGATACAGTAAAGAATTTGCAGAGATTTTGAGTAAGTATAGAAATGTTGCTGTTAGAATCTCGATTAAGGGATGCTCTGAGGAAATGTTCCAGAAAATTACAGGAGCTGATGCCACTTTCTTCAACCTTCAGTTAAACGCATTAAGAAATCTGTTAGATTATGGAATTAAGGTCTGGCCAGCTATAACAATAAGTTTTTGTGACAAGGAAGGTCTTGCAAGACTATTGACTAGGCTTGCTGAAATAGATAGGGACATTATTGAGAAAATTGAGTTTGAGTATTTCAAAGCTTATCCCAGTGCAATGAAAAGACTTTGCAGAAATGGTTTAATTCCATGGATAAGTGTAGACGTTAATGGAGGAAAGGTTATTAAGGGTGATGAATTTCGTGAGCTCTGTCGAAGAATTTTTGAAAAGGAAAATCATTGAAATTCTGAAGCAGCGACACGAAGGTTTAGTATTTGATAATCTTAGAGAGGTTCTGGAAGAAAAAGAAGGTGTGTATGTCGAAGGTATGTTGATAAGAAGAATTGTGGCTGATATGGTTAGAGAGGGCCTTATATGTAGAGAGCCTTCTGCAACTCTGAGAAGAATGTTATTAAGGCTTTGCAAGAATTAATTTCTACTTCTGCAAATGGATCTAGTATGCATTGCTAAGTATAGAGTTAAGCTCTAGCACCAGGAGAGTCAAGTTAATATAGCTATGTAGCATAGTGTAGTTTAGGTGTGGAGATGTGTCAACGGCTTTAGATCTAGCAGTAGAACCTCCTCTACTCCTCAGACCAGATATGAGAATAGGCGATGTTTTATCAAAAATGAGGAGCCTCAAGGTGATTAATGCTCCAGTAGTGGACGACAACAATATTCTTTTAGGTATTTTGAGTTACAAAACTATTTTGTTAAAAGGTGCTGGAAGAGATACCAAAGTGCGTTCTGTCATGGACCCTCCATATTCTCTTAATAGGAATGTGGATTTTGATAATGTCATAGCAGCCTTTGTTAACTGGAGGCTCAGAGAAATTCCTGTTACTGATGAAAATGATGTTGTAGTTGGCTTCTTATCCAGATCACTAATCTTAGACTACATGGTAAAGAATAATCTGTTGCCCAAGATATTAGTAGAGGATGTCATGTCAAGACCTCCTATAACTATAGAAGAAGGTGAGAGTATTGCTAGGGCTAGATGGCTTATGCTGAGAAATGGTATTACAAGATTAGTTGTAGTAGATAAATATGGTAGGGTTTCAGGAGTTATAGCACTTAGCGACATTATTGAAAGGCTATATATGATAAGGCTTACCAGAAGAAGGGGGTTTAAATGGGTTGAGAGTGAAGAGTCTTTTCTAGCAGCACCAGTTTCAGAATATATGACAAGCCCTCCTATTGTGATAGTTACTGGCACTTCCCTTGAAAAAGCTGTGAAGATACTTCTAGATAATAAGATTTCTGGAGCCCCTATAGTAAATGGTAGTGAGAAACCTTTGGGTGTGTTAAGTGGTTTCGATGCTTTGAAGGCATATGTCAGTCAACTCAAACTCATTCAACCTGTTCAAGCAAAGGTTTCTGAGGTTTTGAGAGACGAAACCTCTAAACTACAGATTGAGAGACTTGTTAACAGCTATATATCAAAAATTTCAAGATATGTGAACATAATAGACTTTAAGATGTCTGTAAAAGAGGAGACCAAGGCTGAGAAAGAGGGGAGAAAAAGATATAATGTAATGATTAAGATTGTGACTAATATGGGTGCTATAAACTCTCAGAGTGTGTGCTGGGATTTGCCAACATGTGTCAGAGAGGCTTTAGAAACAGTTGAAAAGAGGCTTAGAAAAGAGATTGAAAAGAGAGTTTATGTAAGGAGAAGGGGAGAAAAAGCTGAAGAGAGTTAAAGCACTTCTATTTCAAACCTGTACTGTATCTCTGAAGACAGTTTTTCATACAGCTCTAACAGAAAGGATGAGGGGTCTTTTTTCAAACCTACCTCAGTGTGTACTGTAACGTACTCTTCATGGAGTTCCAGAGGCTTAGCTTTATATACCTCTGCTACACTTGTAGAGCCCTCCAGAACCTCCTTAATTTTCTCAATGAGATTTGCAATATCAATTCTATGCCCATGAAATCTCATGTTTAAGCTCATCAAAGGATATTTATACTTCACTATAGTGGCATTTAGAAGTTTTCTATATGGTATATATACGGTCGTATTATTTTCATCTCTTAGCTGCAGAAATCCACTATCTAATAACTCGACCTCACCCTCATAGCTAATACCATCAATCACGATCTTAACCTTATCACCATCTTTTACAACACCTGAAGATGCGGCAATCACATAGCCGGCTGCATTTGCAACATAGTCTCTGAAGGCTATAGCTAGTACAAGTAGGACGATGCCTAGCAGTACTACTGAGAACAATACTGATTGTTGAACATATATTGATGCAATAAGTGGCACAGCTATTATAATGATGATGGATAGCACAATTATTTTTAACATTCCCTCAACCTTTCGGGAAATAACCCGCCTTAGCCTAAGCCTTTCTAAAATCTTCCCACTAATCATATATATTGCAATTACTATGGTTATTGCTACAGCTAACTGAAGAATAGTATAGAGTATTCTTGTATCGAGCAGTGGGGGTGTGGTTAGAGGGTTAGAAATGCTAGTATTCGTTGTATCCAATTGAAACACCTTGAACATTACATTAAGAATTCGAGTACTTTTCCTTTGGAACCAAACAGCATCACAATATCATTGTTCTTTACAACACTGTCTTCTTTCAGCTCTAGAAGAGTGTTATCTCTAATTATGGCCAGAACCTTAATGCCTTCACTTTCTAACTCCTTAACTGTTCTTTCAACTAGTTTAGGGATGTTTTCAGCACTACCCACAATTAAAACGTTATCTCCAAACTCATTCCAGGTAAATCCAAGTATGTAATTCTCAATCTTTTCACAGATGCTATTAGACCTTTCAACCACCCACTCAGTAATACCTCGACCTTTCAACATTTTTGCAATAGTTTTATTACCAACAACAGATATTACCTTTGGCACTTTGTATTCCTTTGCAAGCATTGATGCAAAGACATTCACCATATCATTTTCATGCATGGCTATAACAACATCAATCTCTCTTAAACCAGCTTCAAGATAAAGATTCTCATCAAACAAATCACCTGAGAAAACAGGTACATCAATTTCCCTAGTTATTGCTTCAACATCTTCTTGGCTATCTGTTAAAACAACAAACTCATGTTTATCACGCGGTGCTTTCTTAAGCATATAGACTAGCTCTAACACATCCTTTGCATTTCCAACAATTAAAAACTTCATTAATAAACACCTAGCAACAATCTAATACATTAGCATGGATTCTACATCTAATTACTTTATTTCTAATACTGTAGATATGTTTTATTATTTGGAATCCTGTCTTATAAACATTTCTATAAAAGCATTGGAGAGGGTATATGATAAAATGTTGGTATTGTTGATGTTTTAGACAGCGAAATTTATAAGCTTCTAATCACTCTACAAAGTGAGCTATTGTTGAGATGATGATTATGGGAGATGGTTTTGAAAAACATGCTTGGATTTTTACATTGGGTACAGAGCTCGCTCAAGGTAGAGTAATCAACACCAATGGTAGCTATATTGGTAGGAGGTTAACTCTACTTGGAGTTAAGGTTATTGGGATTGTGACTATAATTGATAATGTTGATCTGATTTCAAAGTACCTAATGCTTGTATTAAATGAGGGGCCTCGGTTTATTGTTACAACAGGGGGTCTAGGTCCTACTTATGATGATAGAACTCTTGAAGCCATTGCAAAAGCTTTGAACAGAAAGCTAGTTTTAAATGTTGAGGCTCTTGAAATGGTCAGGAGAAAGTATGAGGAAAGGAAAATGCCTTTAACTCCGGAGAGAATGAAGATGGCTTATTTGCCAGAAGGTGGAGTACCAGTGCCAAACCCTGTTGGCACTGCTCCAGGATGCTGGATAGAATATGGAGAAACTGTAATAGTATCGCTTCCAGGGGTTCCAAGGGAGATGGAGGCTATGTGGGAGAACTGGGTTGAACCAAGATTAAGAAAACTGCTCCCACCTATACATATAGCAGAGGCGTTTGCTAAAATAATTGGAGTGCCAGAATCTTCTCTAGCAATTCAATTGAATAGAATTGCGCAAGAGTATGAGAAAGTATACGTCAAGTCCCATCCTTTAGGTGAGGAGCTGGGTAAACCAGTTATTAATATTTATGTCATGGCTTCTGGCGAAGAATCCTCCCTGGCTTCAAAGCTTGCACAAGAGGTGCTAGGTAAAATTATTGACTACGCTCAACATCTTGGTGGCTCTGTTACTGGAGTTGAGCTGAGGGTTTCTTAACCCACTTCATTAATGAACCGTGCTCTACTATAGACTCAACATCTACCTCCTTCTTCCTAGTTCTCTATCTTATTCTGCTGCACAAGCTCTATAACCTCTTCAACAACCTTTTTTTACAAAGCCGCCACGAACAGGCTGTTACAGAATTGATGGTAGTTTTAAATATCTGTGAATATCTGTAGATACTTGACTCTTAGAGCAATGTTTAAATAACTCTATAATTACCATAATTTCTTGGATGATCTGCACTGAGTTGATAGAGAGATTCAGATGGGGGCCTCGTGGCGTTGGGCTCTACAGGCATTCATGAAGTGCAGGCAAAGCAAATGAATCCACACCGAGGTGCAGCCCCACTAATGGAATTACAACTACTCGCAAATACCGTCAAGTACCGTTAGCGGGAAAACGCTCATAGACATTTTTGTAGAATTTCTGCGGACCTGCAAGAATGTGCTTAGGAAACCTTGTAACATACTTTAGTGCAGCTTCCCATACGATATCGAATGATGGCGAGCCCTCAATCTTCCTAGCAATATTTCTATTAAAATCTTCTGGGCTCTGCTCCTTATCGTTTGTCCTAGATGCTCATTCTCATTAATTTATTTTCATTTGTTGCACCTAAGGACTTGGGCGTCGAGAGCTAGCGGCACGAGCCTCTTGGGAGTTGTTATAGTGATTTATTAGAGCACTGCTCCCTCATCAACACAGATTTACAATAAATGCAAATAAAATGAAAATTTGTAGATCTAACAACTCTTATCCATAAACTTCGAAACAGTCCTAATCACAAAAAGTCCATTTAAAGAGATCTCTACATCATCTTCAACAGGTAGTGTTATGTTGATGCCTCGCCTTTGTGAATCCTCTGAAGAATTCTCACCTTGGTTTATCACCAACTCTCTTTGCCGCGATGCTTTTAAACCTGCCATAGTACTTCAAATAGGCATAGAATATAGCTCTGTTTAAGCTGAAGCTTTTTGCCTTTGGCAACTGTTTTGAGTTTCATATGAGTTCATATAGCTTTATGTGGATTGATGTTGATAAAAATTTGTAAAACATAAAACATGTTCTTTAGAGTAAGTTAAGTCAAGTGTTCAGGATATGGGGTCTCTGAGGCGACTCTGAAAGCCCCCAAGGCAGATACAGACTCGAGAAGCGATGAGGGGGAGAGGAGATGAAGCTATGAAAAACATATCAAATATGTGAACTTATACAAGAGCTGAACTCCCTTAAAATGTCTCTAATAATTGAGTCAACCCCATTTACCTTTTTTCATATGTGTCTCTAGCTCTGCTTTAATTTTCTGCATAGTGGTTATTGCAAATTCTTTTTCTTCTGAGAATATCTTTACACATGGGGGATCCAGATTATCTTGAATACCTTTTTCAGCTATTTCTAAAAGTCTTTGAAGTAAGGTAAAGGCCTCTATATGCAAACTGTTTGTTAATCTTGATCGAGTTATAAGCTTCTCTTCTTCGCCTAATTTGGTGAATTTCTCTTTTGGAGCACCGCATTTGGGGCATTTATCAGGTGCCTCAACTCCTTCAAATACATATCCACAAACGCTACATTTCCACATTACCAAATCTATACACCAAAGTTGGAAATCCTTGATTTAAAATATAAAGTTTTTGTATTTGAAAGCTATATTTAATCTAAAGTGTTTGAAGCTCAATTAATAACTTCATTTATAAGCTGGTTCCTCAAAATTGTAATCATTAGATGCATAATCTCTTAATAGAGTAATATAAATCTCTTTATGAAGGTTTACATTTTATGCTAATTAATAAAATTAGCTTAAAGGAGTTATGTAAAAACTTGTGCTTAGGAACATGAGACATGGTTATGTTTTAATGCTCTGCAGAAACTATGTATTTGAAGCTATTACTGATGAGCAGAGGCTCTGCAGGGTTTTATGCTTTCCAAGGCCCGAAAGAGGCTGTTGTAGCCAGAGATTGGAGGTTTTAAGAGAGCTGGGTATTGAGTATCTGTATAGTTTTGGTAATCTATTGATTGAGAGAGGTCTTAGAGTAGTTGGAAAAGGCCACTCAGCTATAGTCGTGCTGGCAAAGCATAACAGGGTTGGTGTTGTTGGACTCAAGGTTAGGAGGATAGATTCGACGAGGGATTCTCTAGAAAGTGAGGCACGCATGTTAATGTTAGCAGAGAACACAGATCTTGTCCCAAAGATCTTTGCATTTACCAGAGATTTCATAGTGAGGGAGTATATAGATGGTTCCACACTTAAGCATCTCATTGCATCAGCAGCAGAGATTCCTTTGAAGAAAATTTTTGTTAAATTGATTGAAGCTGCTTTTGAGTTGGATAGGATAGGCATTGACATTGCTGAGGTAAGCAGACCCGATGCACAAGTTGTTTTCATGTGTAATGATCCTGAAAAACCTTATTTCATAGACCTGGGATCAGCGAGGTTATCACCTTGGCCTACAAATGTAACAAGGATAATTTCATCACTAGTAAGAGACTGCATTGGTTCGCAAGTCTTCTGTAAGAAATGGGGTGAAGGGAGAGTGCGTAACTTAATTTTGCTATCGAGACAGTATAAAAAGAGCCTTGCAGAAGAGGTAAGAAGATGCATTCTAATGCAAATAATTAATGAGATTTATGACATGAACTAGCATAGCATAAATTTTTAATGCACTAGCTGAAAGTGAGCTATGGAAATGTGATGGGAAATGGATGTTGTGTTGAAGGAACTTGCCTTCAATTTGCTTAAGAAACTATCTGAAGCTGTAGCACCTTCAGGTTTTGAAGATGGTGTAAAAGTTATTGTAATGCAGGAAATGGAGAGAAGCGTGGATAAAATGTGGATTGATTCGATGGGAAACATAATAGCATTTAAAAAAGGAAATGGTAACGGCAGAGTTATGATTACTGCTCATATGGATGAAATAGGATTGATGATTAATGCAATTACTAATGATGGCTTCCTGAAATTCGTTCCAATTGGTGGATGGAATGAGCGTATCTTGCCTAATCAAAGAGTACTGATTAAAACACTTGATGGAAAGATTATAAGAGGAGTTATAGGGGTAAAGCCTCCACACATAATGAGGCCTGAAGAAGCTAAGCAGGTTATACCAATGACAGAGCTCTTTATAGATGTTGGGGCATCTTCAAAAGAAGAGGTAGAGAAAATAGGAATAGGAATAGGTTCTATAGCAGTGCTTGAGAGAACTGTTGAGAGACTTGGAAATCCA
This sequence comes from Ignisphaera sp., assembly GCA_028275825.1. Classification (GTDB taxonomy): domain Archaea; phylum Thermoproteota; class Thermoprotei_A; order Sulfolobales; family Ignisphaeraceae; genus Ignisphaera. The sequence goes on from JAPWTX010000016.1 coordinate 20,954, forward strand.
AATGTTGTAACCGGGAAGGGTTTCGACAATAGAGCTGGAACAACAGTGCTAGTGCTTTTAGCTAAAATGCTAGAGAATGTTAACACAGAGGTAGACACATATTTTGTGGCTACGGTACAGGAAGAGGTAGGTCTTAAGGGTGCTAGAACAGCGGCTTTTGCCATATCACCAGACCTTGGAATAGCTATAGATGTGACCATAGCTGCTGACGTACCTGGTGTTCCAGAACATGACCAAGTAACTAAGTTAGGTAAGGGACCAGCAATAAAGATTATGGATGGTAGAGCAGGCTCTGGAGTAATAGTTAATCCAGCTGTACTAAAACTGCTAATAGATGTTGCTAAGGAAGAGGGCATACCATATCAAATAGAGGTCTTGAGCGGAGGAACAACAGATGCTTCAGCAATACAACTAACTAGAGAAGGGGTGCCAGTAGGTGTTGTTTCCATACCAACGAGATATATTCACAGCGCTGTAGAAGTACTTCACTTAGATGATTTGATAAATACAGCAAAACTCGTTATAGGGGCTATTAAAAGGATTAATAAGAAGTGGATTGAGGAAAACATAAGGAAGGTAATAAAGTAAACTTAGAGCATTTGTAAATGGATATACTATACATCATTATATCGATATATCGATTATTTACTTAGAAGAAAGTTTATTACTAATGCCTTTGTATATACCACCGGACATGGCGATGGTAATTGGAGCGATTATGGAACACACATATAATTGAAGTAGGATTTGATAAGATTGTAGAGTTCTTTTACAGAATGTCCGAGGTAGCAGATAAGTTAAGGCAAGAAGGACTTTACTTCAGATATGGTCCTGAGAGATTGCCGGAAATAATAAGGATTCCTGAACGAGGAACACTGAGGGTCAAGTATGGGTTCCCTATATTTCAGAAATATGGTGTTTGCATGGATGTTACTAATGTTGAGCAAGCGCTCATAGCTGAGGAGGCAGGTGCAACATCTGTTATGGTTTTAGATAAGCTACCTTATGATGTGAGAAGTAGTGGAGGTATTGCTAGAATGGCTAGCATTAATAGGATTCGTGAAGTTATGGATAACGTGACTATACCTGTAATGGCCAAGGTTAGAATAGGGCACTACATGGAGGCAAGAATCTTAGAAGCTCTGGGTATAGATATGATTGATGAATCAGAAGTACTTACGCCCGCTGATGAAGAGAGGCATATAAATAAATGGTTATTCAAAGTACCCTTTGTTAATGGTGCAAGAAACTTGGGTGAAGCTCTTAGGAGAATTTATGAAGGGGCTTCAATGATTAGGACAAAGGGTGAGGCTGGTACAGGTAATGTTGCGGAAGCAGTTAAACACATGAGAACGTTAATGAATGAGGTTATGGTATTAACATTTATGTCTCCGGAAGACAGGATGAAGAAGGCTAGGGAGTATGGAGTTCCATATGAATTAGTTGATTTAGTATCTCACCTTAGAAGACTGCCTGTGGTAAACTTTGCAGCAGGAGGCATAGCTACACCTGCTGATGCTGCTTTGATGATGTGGCTTGGAGCTGATGGCGTCTTTGTAGGCTCTGGCATATTCAAGTCACAGGATCCTCACATCAGGGCTGAGGCAATAGTGCTTGCAACGTCTATGTGGTGGAGTCCTGACATTGTTTTAGAGGCGCAGTCAATGATTGATGAGGCTAAGAGTATGATGGGAATTGATATCAGAAAATTGAAGCCTGAAGAGCTTCTTCAAGTTAGAGGTGTGTAAGCAATTGAAAGTTGGCATTCTAGCATATCAAGGAGGTGTTGATGAACACAGATATATGGTTGTGGAGGCTTGCAAGGAGCTTTCTATTTCATGTGAAGTTGTAAATGTTGTGGAAAAACATAGTGCAAGTAATATAGATGCTTTAATTATTCCTGGAGGTGAGAGTACAACCATACTAAAACTCATGAAAAGATTTGGCGTAGATGAGGTAATTAGGAAAAGTATTGAAAATGGTTTACCTGTTATGGGGACGTGTGCTGGTGCAATTTTGCTTGCAAAGAGAGTTAAAGACTTAAAGACAGGAAGGGTGTTGCAGGGCACATTAGAGACCTTGGATATGCTTGTTATAAGGAATTTTTACGGTAGACAGAGAGAAAGCTTTGAAATAGATCTAGACATACAGGTTCTGGGAGAAAAACCGTTTAGAGGAATATTCATTAGATCGCCAGCAATTGTTGAAGTAGGGCAAGGCGTTGAGGTTATGGCGAGGTATGGAGAGTCCTATGTACTCGTAAGGCAGGGTAAAGTATTTGCATCAACATTCCACCCTGAGCTCTCTGGAGATACAAGACTACATAAGTACTTTATAGAATTTGTAAAAAGATAGAAAACAATACTCTACGTATTCTTGTACTGGTTTTGTTAATGAGGCACAAAGCTTTTTACTGCAACTTTATCATTAATCTTAGATAGCAGAATAAGTTATGGTGCATTCCTAATTGTTTCAAGGATAGAATTGTCTAGTAGTGAAATAGTGGTATTGGAGAAATTGATAGAAATAAATAGAGTTGTTGAGATTGGAGAACTTGCTAAGATAGCAGGATTTACAGAGCAGGGTATTTCATCTATATTAGAGTTGCTTAAATCTAAGAATATTATTGAAGTTCAAGAACATGCAGTTACTATTGGAAAGACTACTGAAGAAGGTATAAGTTATCTTGATGGTCTGCCAGAAGAAAAGGTTGTAAAATTTATTCAGGAAAAAGGTGGAGAAGCATCAATAGATGAGGTCAAGGCTCAGCTAAGCGAGGCTATAGCATTAATTGGTGTTAATTGGGCTATCAAGAGAGGTTGGATAAAGGTTGATAAGGGGGTTGTGAGATTTGTTAGCTATAAGCCACTTGATGAGTATAGAAGCATGCTTAGAGCGTTCAGTTCGTGGAAAGAGGTAGATGAAGTTACTGAACATAATAACGTTTTTCAAGAACTAGTGAAGAGGAAATTAATAGAAATTCGAAGGATAAAGCATAGATATGTAAAACTCTCCATACCAATCGAAGAAGCAGTGAAGCTTGTCTCACAAAGAAAGGTTGTATCAAGGCTTACACATGAGCACATTGTTACAGGTAATTGGAGAAACTATGTGTTAAAGCCATTCAACTTAGAGGCATCGCCACCCGTAATATACCCAGGTAAAAAGCACTTCTTTAAGGAATTCGTAGAGCTCATTAAGGATGTTATAGAAGATCTAGGATTTGAAGAGGTGCATGATGATTACGTAATTCCAGAGCTGTGGAATTTTGACATACTCTTTCAAGCTCAGAATCACCCCTCTAGAGATATTCATGATATTCTTGTTGTAGAAGGCTATGCAGATCTCACACCATTTAGCGATGTTGTTGAGAGAGTGAGGAATGTTCATGAATCAGGGGGTTCTTGTGGTAGTATTGGATGGAGGTATAAATGGTCTTATGAAAAAGCTTCAAAGCTTATGCTAAGGTCACATACAACAGCTGTTACAGCAAGGCACCTAATAGGGAGAGAACCTCCAGCAAGGCTTTACGCAATTGCTAGAGTGTTTAGAAGGGACAACCCAGATCCAAGGCATTCACCCGAATTCACAAATTTTGATGGTGTTATCATGGAGAAGGAATTCAATTTCAGAAAACTATTGGGTTTGTTGAGCCAAATACTTAGAGCTATAGGAATAGAGAAATTCAAGTTTAAGCCAGCATACTTTCCATTTACAGAACCTAGTGTAGAGGGTTATGGTTATGTGCCTGGATATGGATGGTTAGAAGTTTTTGGTGCAGGGATGTTTAGGCCAGAGGTTCTCGAAGTACTCAATGCAAAGGCTCCTGTTGGTGCATGGGGTATGGGTGTAGAAAGACTGGCAATGGTTGTTTACGGGATAAATGACATTAGACTACTTTTCTCAAAGGATGTGGAACTCATAAGAACATTTCCATACATTAAGAAGCACTATATTAGGTGAACATATATGCCCATAGTGAGGACAAAGCTAGACACTCTGATGAGACTTACAAATGTAAGTGATGTTGAGACACTGAAAAATGCATTATTTAACCTCAAGTGCGAATCTGAAGTAGGAGAGGATGGCACCATAGCTGTAGAGGTTCAGAGCGATAGAATAGATATGTTCTCTGTAGAGGGTATAGCAAGTGCTATTAAGCTTTATCTAGGTTTAGAAAAACCAGTATTCATTCAGCTAAAGGACTTATATTTCAAGGTTTTTGTAAAGCCACCTACCAGGAGACCCTACATAGCAGTAGCAGCTGTAACAAATGTTAATTTAGATGATGAGAAGCTCAAGCTATTGATAGAATTCCAAGAAAGATTGCATGTAACATTTGGAAGGAATAGGAGAAAGGTTGCAATAGGGCTTCACGACTTAGATAAACTTCCCTCACCAACGCTAGAGTATAAGGATGTCAACATAGATGAGACCTATATGATCCCATTACATGACTTTAGAGAAATGAGTATTAGAAAAGTTATTGAGATGACAGAGCAGGGAATGCTTTACGGTTCTTTAGCACTAAATGAAAATATGCATCCTGCAATACTCTCTAAAGGCAAGGTTATCTCACTACCTCCTGTAATAAATAGTGATATAACAAGGCTTACTGAGAACACAAGGAATATTCTTATTGACGTTACTGGAACAGACGTGAATGCAGTGCATGCAGTTTTAAACTCAATAGTACATGCACTAAGCTTCTATGGAGGAGATGTGCTTGGTGCTGAAATTATATATCCCAGCATCTCTGAGGTCACACCAGATCTTAGACCAAGAGTGGTTAGGGTGGATTTAAAGCTTATTTCTGAATGGCTTGGGATAGGGAGGGAGCAACTCCTGCAAATAGAGCCTGCTCTGAATAAGATGGGCTATAGAGTTGTTACAATGACTGAGAAGTATATGGAGGTAGAGGTACCATATTACAGAAACGATATTTTACATCAGGTTGATGTAATTGAGGACATGGCCATTGGCATAGGATACGATAACATAGGTTTTGAAGAGGTTGAGCCAAGACTTAGAATTGCGAAGGGCTTGGATTTAAAATCCGTGGTTAGCATAATTAGGGAGACTCTAGTAGGACTTGGATATACAGAGCTAAACACACTTACTCTGATACCTAGTCAAATCGTTGAAGAGCTTGGCTTCAGAGATACCGCAATAATAGTTAATGCCCCATCTAACGAAATAAATACTGTTAGATCAAATCTTTTCCAATCTGTTATAGCCACACTTAAGAGTTCACAATATATACCGCAGCCAGTAAAAGTCTTTGAAATAGGGGAAGTGGTCTTAAATTGCCCAAGCTGCTACAATAAATGGAAGAACGAATTAAGGGTTTGCTGGGCAATTATGGATAGTGAAACCAGGTTTGAAGATGTGCATGCAACACTTTACTCCGTCTTGAGGGAATTGGGGCTAGAAGGCGTATTTAAGTTGCGTCCATGCAAAGCCGAGATGTTTTCTAAAGAGAGGTGTGCTGATATTTACTTAGGTAATAGAGTGGCTGGTGTCATGGGTGAGGTGCATCCCGAGAAACTAGTAAAATTGGGTATACTCTACCCAGTGACCTTAGCAGAGCTCTCAATAAACATATTATATTCTCTCTTGACTAATAAATAATGTGAGGTAAACAGCTTGTAAGGGTATTTATGCAATGGATGTGGAAACCAGACTTACAATAGTTAAGAGAAACGCGATGGAGGTAATAACTGAGGAAGAGCTTAGGAGAGTATTTGAGGAGGACAGGAAGTTAAAGGGCTATATAGGATTTGAGCCAAGTGGGGTATTCCACATAGGGTGGCTTATATGGGCTTACAAGTTTAAAGATCTTGTAGATGCAGGTGTTGAAATGATACTGTTTGCTGCTACATGGCATGCATGGATAAATGATAAGCTTGGCGGGAAAATGGATCTCATAAGGGCTGCAGCAAAGCATGTTGTAAAGGTTCTAGAGGCTATAGGCATTAATATGAGTAAAGTGAGGGTTGTGTATGCAGAGGAACTTGTTAATGATATTGGATATTGGGAGAAGGTGCTTAAGATAGCTAAGCACACAAGCCTTAGTAGAGTTAAGAGAGCATTAACAATAATGGGTAGGAAGGCTAGTGAGGCGGAGCTCGACTTCTCTAAGCTTATATATCCACTAATGCAGGTTGCAGATATTTTCCACATGGATTTAGATATAGCATTGGGGGGAATGGACCAGAGAAAGGCCCACATGCTTGCAAGGGATGTAGCTGAGAAGCTAGGCTATAAAAAACCTATAGCAATACATACGCCGCTACTACCATCACTAAAAGGTGTGGCAAGAATGGAAACATCGCTAGAGGTAGATGAGTACTTTTCAGAGATAAAGATGAGTAAGTCCAAGCCGGAGGAGGCCATATTTATAACTGATAACGATGAAGAAATAGTGAAGAAGATTCGTGGAGCGTTTTGCCCTCCAAAAGAAGTTGATGCAAATCCTATCATGGCTTTAGCTAGATACATAATATTTGCTCAAGGTGATAGAAGATTTGTCATAGAGAGAAAGCCGGAGTATGGTGGTGCTATAGAGGTGCATAGCTATAGCGAATTAGAAAAACTGTATAGGGAAGGAGCTCTACACCCACTTGATCTCAAGAACGCTGTAGCAAATGAACTTATAAAGATTGTTAAACCAATTAGATCTGTATTACAAACTGAAAGAGACTTGTGGTTGGAGCTTGAAAAAGTCATGCAAAGTGTTACAAGGTAGAAACCTTGGTGTAATCTATGGCAAAGTATGTGATTAGAGCGAAGATAGAAATTGATGGCGAAGTTGAGAAATCTGACATAATAGGTGCAATATTTGGTTTTACGGAAGGAATGTTTGGCGAAGAATTTGACTTAAGGGATTTGCAGGACAAGGGCAGGATAGGTAGGATAAGTGTTGATTTGAAGGCAGAGAAAGGAAAAACTGTTGGCGAGATACTAATACCGTCAAACCTAGATAGGATAGAAACAGCACTATTAGCTGCACTTGTAGAGAATGTAGAAAAGGTGGGTCCATATCAAGCAAAGATACAGTTAATTGACATAGTTGATGTAAGGGCTGAGAGACTTAAAAAGATAATGGATAGAGCTGCTGAAATAGCTAAGAAATTCTTTGTTGAGAAAGCACCGGATATAAAAGAGATAGTGAACAAGATTAGTGAAGTTATTAGAATAGCTGAAATAGTGTATTATGGCTCTGAAAAGCTTCCAGCAGGACCTGATGTAGAGACATCAGATACTATAATCATTGTTGAAGGGAGAGCTGATGTCATTAATATGTTGAGGTATGGCTACAGAAATGTGATAGCTATAGAAGGGGCACATGGATCTAAGATTCCTGAAAGTATTGTAAAGCTGGCTTCCAAAAAGACAGCAATACTTTTTGTTGACGGGGATAGAATGGGGGAGCTCATAGCTAAGGATGTATGTAAAGTGGCTGACATAGATTATGTAGCAAGGGCTCCGCCTGGCAAGGAAGTTGAAGAACTTACTGGTAAGGAAATAGCAAAAGCTCTTAAAAATGCTATTCCAACAAAGCAGTTTTTAGAGAGCATTGAAAAGAGGGTTGAGGTTGTAGAGACAAGAGCAATGCCTAAGGCTGCAGAGGCAGCAGAGGCCAAGCCTTTACAGACACAACAGCAATTAGAAGCTGTAGCCTCATCAACAGAAACACCTCCTACTCCTATACAACAACCGCAAGCCATAACTGTACAACCTCCTAGAGGTTTTGAAATGCCTGCTAAGGTTGTTGAAGAGGGTAAGAAGATCATTGGAACTCTTGAAGCAATACTTTACGACTCTAACTGGAACGCTATAGAAAGGATCCCTGTAAGGGATCTTGTTGAAAAGCTTCAGAGTGTGGAGCCCAGTAAAATCCAGGCAATAGTTTTTGATGGTGTTATAACCCAAAGGCTTTTGGATGTAGCTTCTGAAAAAGGTGTAAAACTGGTTTTGGGCGTTAGGATAGGGAATGTCACTAAAAAACCTGAGGATCTCTATGTAATGACATTTCAGGACATCTTTGGAGCACTCTCATAATCATTTCTTGGAGTACTCAAATAAAGTTTTTCCACCTCTTCCAACAGCCTTTAACTGTTTTTCGCTGATACCAAAGTATTCAAGTATCCTAAGCACAGCTGGTATAATTTGGTGTTCCACATAGTAATCGATATCCAGATCCCTAGGATCAGCAATTATATATGGTCTTGCACGATCCGATATCTTTCCAACGCCCTTGACCACCACATAGCCTATCTTATCCCCTACTTCAACACTATACCCTAACTTGATTAAGTATTTGGCAGCAGTGACATGCGGTGCTTCGACTTCGTATTCGTTTAAAGGTTTTGTAATGGTCTTCCATATAATAAATTTGCTTATATCTACCGCATTGCTTGCTACGAGCTTTCTAATTTTTTCAATTTCGTTTTTAACAAACTCAACAGCTTTTCGATGATCCATTGTCTTAAGCACTAATTCAGCGACCTGCTCTTGCATTTCTTTTGCTATCTCAGCCCAGTCCCCTCTAACAGCTTCAAATCCTACCACATCTATTCTTCCATCTACTGTAATCCCCATATACCTCTTCTTAGCCTCAGTAAAGAACACTCTCTGATAAACCTTGTCAACCTTTATCTCTAAGCCAAGCTCTTTTTCAACTACATCAACAAGCCTTTCTACAGCTTCTTTACTATACTTGACAAAGAGAGAATCTGTGTCGCCATATATTACCTCTAAACCTAGGCCTTTTGCTAGTGAAATAGCTCTTCTAATAGTTTCTCTACCAAAATCTGCTACAGCTTCAGCACATTCTTTACAGAACCACCTAGCACCAGTCCAAGCCATGTAACCATAGCATGCATTTGCCAAAACCTTTAATGCTCTTTGTCTTGCGTCTAGTATTCTGTACTCAGCTGTATCTGGACTATATTTCTTTAAGAGATCTCTTACTTGCTTTCTAGCACTGACCAATGTAATGATAGCGATTTTGAGAAAGGAATCCTTATCTTTTCTAAACATGTAGCCTGTTTCTGGAGCTTCAAAACAGTCCAAACATTCCTCTCCTATCACAAGGGTATCTGGACCTATGTTATACTTCATCATTATGCTGGGATACATAGATGAAAAGTCTAGTACGGCAACACCTTCATGCACACCCCTCTTTGGCTCTAGAACTATAGCCCCTCTATAGCTTTCATACTCTTTTTCAACTCTATTAGGAGCAAGCTCTCCCCTGGCTCTAGTCACTCTAAGTAAGAACCACTCAAGACGAAAGCCAACACTAGCGGAACCTACTTGATCTAGAGGAAGCCCTGTAATGCTTGAGAGTTGCATGGCAAATGGTAGAATCTTCTCAGCAATGCCATATGTTGAAACCACATCATCTTTAGCATACCTTAACAAAACATGTCTCAGCTTCTCATTATCCCAGTACTTGTATATATCATACCAAGGCACATTTGTTCTCTCACTCTTTTTCATTATACCAAAATACTCTGCAACTTCATCAAGGCTCTTAACCTTGATCTCTGTAATCTCCTCAGCAAAATCATAGAGGTCTACATGTAGCCTACCAGGAATTGAAACATGGCCATAAACACTCTTCGAAGGCTCTACACCTCTTCTCCTAGATACATCAAGTTTTATCCCAAGCTTTCTAGATCTTTCTATCATATATGGCCAGTCAAAGTTATTTGAATTGTAACCCACAACTATATCAGGGTCGTACTTATTAATATAATCTACAAAATCTTTTATAAGCTTCTTATCATCCCTGTCTTGTGCTTGTAACTGTAGGATCTCGCCTTCAGAATTCATAACAGAGATTATTATGATGGGATCTCTATCGGGTTTTGGAGCACCATGAGGATTGTAGACCTCTATATCAAAAGCCAAGATTCTGAGCTTTGGTGGCAGTATTTTTGACTCATCTCTCTCTAAAACATCTACTACCTCTAGCTCTTCATCAACTCTATACTCGCCTAGCTTCTGCCTTCTAACAACTCTAAATTTATGCCATGTACAAGGACTTATATCATGATCTATGAGATACCTCAGCGAGAACCTTATATCAGCTTCAACAACAGCCCTAATTCCTGGGATTCTTGCTATATCGTTTCTATATTCTCTAACGAACTCAGGTATAGTTGTTTCAATTCTCAGAGCTTTAACAGGTTTTCCTAGGAACAGCTTGTCTACTTCTTCAACTAATAGAATGGGTGATTTAGGTCTACTCAACTTCTTTATAGAGGATTTTACTATATCTAGCTTATCTAAATACTTAGGATCCACCACTGCATAGAAATATGGCCTAAACTTTCTATCCCTGAGCAAAACTCTCTTACCACTTTCATTTACACCCCATATAATTACATGAGGCTCTGAACCTACAATCTCATAGCTAGCGTCTAAGACATACACACTAACAACTTCTTCACTCATAAAAGATCCAGAAAGTATTTTACTCTAAAAAGTATAAATATATTCAATCAGTTGACCTCTTCTACATTAAAGATGGGCCTCTCTTAGGATAGTTCATTGTTCTTCGCATTCGTTAATCCTTACTCTGACCTTTGCAGTCAATTGATAGAGTTAAAAACTCTTCTTTTACTTGCTTTTCTGTTCTTGTTCCAACTTCTTCAGTTCTTCCTCTATCTCTTTCTCTATTTCCTCTATAGGCTTTGGAGGAGGTGTTGTAGCTAATGTATATCCTATCCAACCAACAATACCTGCAAGTACTAAAACGGCTAAACCTACTATAACCCTAAGTGTTAATAGTTGTATCCATTCAGGTGCTAGGAATAGCAGGTATAATATAATTAATGCTAGTAGGGTAGCACCTATAACTAATCCTGCGCCAACAATCTTATCTCTATTCAAGTTATCCACCTCTTTCGCAAACAAAACTTAATATAGTGTGTATTTAAAAGTTTAGCGAGGGGATTTTCTCTTATTTAGGAATTCAGTTAAGAACTGTGTATCAAATTTTCCTTCAATAAATTCGCGAGTAACCAATATATCTATGAGTAGAGGTATAGAGGTCTTTATGCCATTGATTTTGAATTCTGAAAGTGCTTTTACTAGTCTTAACCTAGCTTCTTCTCTTGTACTGCCCCAAGCAATAACCTTCGCTATCATGGGGTCATAGAAATGCGATATTTCTATACCTGGTGCAAGAGCATGATCTATTCTTACATACTCATTTCTAGGGAACTCTAGCCAAGTGATTATACCTGGTGATGGAAGCATTGTGTTAGGGTCTTCAGCATAAACCCTGGCCTCTATGGCATGTCCATTGAATTTATATATGCTTTCCTTTATTTCTAGTTCCCTACCTTCTGCAATTTTTATTTGCTGTTCTACAATATCCACACCAGTAATCATTTCTGTTACTGGGTGTTCTACCTGTATCCTCTTATTTACTTCGATTAGGTAAAGGTTCCCATTTTCATCTCTAATAAACTCTATAGTTCCTGCATTGCTATACTTAATGTGCTTCATGAACCTTATAGAATAGTCATATATCTTCATGCGCTCAGACTCTGTGATGATGGGTGATGGCGCCTCTTCTATAACCTTCTGGTAACGCCTCTGAATACTACACTCTCTTTCGCTGAGTGCAATAACGTTCCCATGTTGGTCAGCCAGGATTTGCACTTCTATATGCCTAGCTCTAGGAATAAACTTCTCTACATAAACCTTATCAGAGCCGAAGGAGGTCTTAATCTCCTCAACAGCAACCTTAAAAAGCCTTTCCAACTCCTCTGGGCTTCTAACAATCCTTATTCCCCTACCGCCACCACCTCTGTCAGCTTTTAACAAAACAGGAAAACCTAATTCATCAGCAACCTTCCTAGTCTCAGCCAATGTAATAGGGCCGAGAGTGCCTGGCACTACTGGTATACCGAGGCTGTGAGCAATAGACCTTGTAATGGATTTAGACTCCAGCATTTCTATAACGCTCCACCTCGGCCCAATCCAAATAACTCCAGCATCTTCCACGGCCTTAGCAAATACCGCTTTTTCAGAAAGAAAACCATAACCTGGATGAACAGCATCAACACCACTCCTCTTTACAATTTCAATAATTTTATGAACATCGAGATATGAATATGGATCAGAGCCCAGAGAATAAGCCTCATCAGCAAGCCTGACATGCATAGCGCTAGCATCTACCTGCGTATATATAGCCACAGCCTTTATTCCAAGCTTTCTACAAGTCTTTATAATTCTAACTGCTATCTCTCCTCTATTTGCAATAAGTAGCTTAGATATTCTCTCAACCACTTGTAAACCCTCCAAAAATTTTATAAGAGGGCTCTATAAAGGTTAAGTAAAACATGAGCATAATGAGAATGCATCTCAGCATGTGGAAGTACAATGGAGATTTATGAAAAACATTTTGCTAAACATCGACTGAGCTATTCTCTTAAATCATGAATTTTGCAACCATTCTTATACTATGTTTATGACCCTTTTCAAGACTACCTTCATGCTGTTTCGGTTTCCATAAACTTTATATTTTGCTATTGTAGGCATTGATATAGACATTTAATCAGTGTGTTTGGTGGGGGTGGAAGGCCTTCTTGTATGCTTCCTAAGCACTCAAATGAGATCTCTGGAAGCGGGTTTCCCCGAGGCAATTACTTGTAATTAGCTGTAGTTAGTTGTGAATCTTGCCTCGGGGTTCCCTGCATTGGGTCGTGTTCTCACACCCTCATCTGCAGGGCTATCAGGGCTCAACATAACCCAAGAGCCCCTCATCTGCTTCAGCCCCTTGCCCACACCTTGGGGGCAGCCAGGGGGTTGCCAAACCCTCATCAATGCTGGTTCACAGGGGTTTTGAAAGCACTAGGTGTTTATCGTTGTTATAAGCTTTAGAGGTTTGTGAAAATGTTGCGCAGCTAGACCAATGCATTTACAGCTATTCACAAGTATTCACAGCTGATGCAGACCCAACTACGCTTCAAACACCTATAAACTGTTGCAAACTCGGAAAACATTGCAGGGAAAGGTAATGAAGCAATAAAATATGTAAAACTATATGAATATGCAATGGAAGCTGGATTCTAGAATTGAATGGGGCCTAGTTTAAAAGCTTATATGGCATCATCTAAGTACCGAGCTCCTTATCAAGATACTCTTCACCGAGCTCTGAAATTGTGTAAAGTAGTCTTTTTCCATCGGAACCCAGTATTCTTACATAGCCTTTTTCTACAAGGTTTTTCAGGTGGTGGTGAACTGTTTGGAGAGTTATGTTATATCCTAGGTTCTTCAATTTTTTCCAAATTCTGTAAGCATAGCATTGTCCAGCCTCGTAGAGAATTTTTAGTATTTCTTTTTGTGTGTTTGAAATGTATGTGGCATCTCTACCTTCAGTAATCCTCTGTAGTAGTTTCTCTTTTCCACCATGTTCAATGATTTTGTAGAGCACGTAGCTATCCTTAGATGGGCTACCGCTAATTATAACCAAAGTTTTCTCTCCTCTCCCTACAATTCCAAGTTCTGTAGCCATCTTAACGCCTGCGAGGCTTGCTACACCAACAGGATCCACAATAATGCCCTCTAGCTCTGCTAGTTGAGCTGCAATGGTAAATACCTCGCTTCTCTCTATACTAATATGACTTGCACTATCTCTGAGAATTGTGGTGAGAATATTTCTGACAATCCCCCCACTCAACTCAGTTAAAGTGGGCTCAGCAGATTTTTGTAGCGTTTTTTCAGAGTTTTCACTAAGTTTTACAGTTAAGATTCTTGGCGTATCTATGTCCAAAACCTCTTTAACTTCGTTAAGCCCCTTAAAAATAGCTGTAGCTAGCACTCCATCTCCGACAGGTACTGCTATCCAATCGATTTTCTGCAAGGTTTGTATAAGTTCAAAAACGATTGTTCTATAACCATCTATTACAGTGGGGGAACAGGGTATAGATAGATAATGCTGATTCTTTGCAGACATTCTTGAGGCTTTTCTAACAGCACTAGGGTAGTCCTCTACCTCTACAATTGTATCTCCTAGAAGGGTGAGCATATATAGCTTCCACGGCTCTACAAACCTCGGTATGTAATGTGTTACAGACATTTCATAGCGTTTAGCATATACAGACAGAGAAATGGCGTAGTCCCCAAGAGAAGCAGAAACAATTTTGCTGAAACTATTCTCATAAGCTACTTGCACATCTATAGATGTACCCCTATCGATAAAAGTACCGCTAGGGTTCCTAGACTCGTTTTTAATCAAAATATCTACACCAAGAACATTAGCAAATTTTTCAAGTCTAATAGTAGGTGTCCAACCCTCGCCAAGAGACTTGCCGATAAATTTCGTTGGCAGTAATTCACTAAAGCTCCACACACCTAAGCCTTGAATAGCCCTTTCCCTAGCATTTACAATAACTTTTTTCAAAACTTGCTCAAGATCCTCATATATAGTGAAAAGTGGAGCACTACACCTCGGACAGCTCTTAATGCTAGCTACGAACTCATACAATGTTTTGCAAGATGGGCAAACAAGATATTTTGGAGTCATAGAGGAGCACAGACTTTTAACCTAGATCTAAATAAGGATAGGAGTAGAAAAAGAGTTTATAAGGACATCTTGCTGCTGAAAGTCTTGCTTTCATGTTGTTGATGGGGGTTTACTGTCTTCTCTATTCTAAACATTGTTAATAATAAGTGTTGAGATTTACAAACTCTTATTAGCATTTTTAGTTATGAAACTCTATAACACATGATTTAGAGGCAGCTGCGAGGAG
>JAPWTX010000062.1 GCA_028275825.1 Ignisphaera sp.
GTTATAGAGACTATTGTTTTGCTTCAAAATGTTGAAAGAATTAGAATTGCATCGCCCTTAGATGTGCTATACAATCCCTTGAAGGCTGCTATATATGGTACTTATATTGTGAGTCTTTTTGCTATACCAGCGTTTATTTCATGGACAGCAGATGTCTCAGTTAATGTCATTAAATTATATAGAAGATATGTTGTAATGAGTTTACAGAATGTGAATGAGAAAAGCGTTAGGAAGAGGGTGAATGTGATTTTAATTACTCTTCCCATAGCCTTACTCTTAGTTTTCTTTTCGATACAATACAGGGTTGCGTGCTTAGCCTTAGCTCCTATGGTTCCTTTAGTGCTCTTTGTAGCTATGCTACTTAAGCCAATTCTAGATGTGAGTGCTCATAATAAGTCTGTGGATGTAGAGCTCAAGTGGTTTATAATATTGCTCCTCTCAGTAGAGTACGTTAAAGCAGGCCTTCATTACATGATTGAGAAGCTTAGCAAAATCAACCTACTTCCAGCAATATCGAAGGAGTTGAAGATAATTCAACGCGATACCTTAGTATATTTCACATCATATGTGGAAGCATTTATACAGCGCGCTAAGATAACTCCTAGTCAAAGGCTTAAAAGAATTTTGTTGGGCTATTCTATGAGAATGAGAAGTGGTGGGGATACTGTAACATGGCTAAAAACAATTTTAAACGAGGAATTAGCCAAGGAGGAATGGTTGCTGAGAAACTATAGTGAGAGAATAGCTACAACAGTTCTTCAGATATCTACAGCAATATTTGTACTTTTACCAACATTGGTTATAGCAATGCCTATAATGAGCCCAGATATGGCAATAGCTGCATCAGTTCTTGGAGTACCTATACTTAGTCTACTAGCATACACTACAAGACCTAGAAAACTCGATAGAGTTGAATTACGATATATTGTTATGCCACTATTGCTGATGGTTATAAGCATCCCACTTTTGTATTTCATGCTGGGATCTCAGGGGGTGGTACTTAGCTGGGTTATTGCAACAATATTTAGCATTAATGGTTACAGAGTTTTAAATGAAATTAAGGAACTTGACTTAGCTGCCTTAGAAATGTTGAAGAATGTTGCAGAGCTCAGGAAATACGGGTTAGAAATACCAAAAGCACTGAAATTCGTTGCGCAAAGCAGAACCTTGGGGCCAAGCGCCCAGAAGAGAATTAATAAATTGATAGACTTTATAGATTCTGGATACACTTTTGAGGAAGCTGTAAACAGATTGAAAACACCTTCACATATTTTTAACTTTGTAATACTATATTTAGCCTTGCTACATGAATGTGGTGGTGGAGATGAAGAAGTCATCCAAATGACTTACGAATATCTATACAGATTTAAAACACAAGAGGAATTGCTCAAGAGATCTTCGCTCATATTTGACCTCTTTGCAATGGCCAACCTATTTATATTGGTATGGATATGGAGAAGTGTAAAGCCTCTAATATTGCAATGGCATAACCTCCCCTACACTCCACCAATAGCGATTTCAGGTAACATAATAGGGCTAATCATGGTGATCTCAATGTTAAGTTATTCATTAGTGTCATCAATTGTCAGAAACGGTTTACCAATACTTGAACTTCCTAGGGAAGTGTATAAAGCACTTCTAACACTTGCTGCCATGGCAATGTTATAACACTTTATAAATTATGCAAAATTTTGGGGAACCTAAGATGAAAACAAAAAGAATGTTACATAAAGGAATTAGTGAAATGCTTGCAATAGTACTTGGAGTGGTTATAGCTATAGCCATTGGTGTTACGTTGTTCGCTATCTTACCAGGTTATGTAACGTCTATGTCACAACAACAGAGAGTGGTTATAACATCTTTAACAGCGAACAGAGTGGATACAAGTACATTTATCCTAACAGTGTCTATTAAGAATCTTGGCACAAAAAACATAGCTAACATATCAACGTACATCTCTATAGGTAACATTCAAAGCTACACCATTACACCAGTAAATCCTGCATCTTCAACATGTAGCTCAGTCTCACAACAAGTACAATGTACTAATCTGAATTTGGCACCAGGCCAAGAAAGATCATTAGTATTGCAAGTAAAGGTAGTGGGAGGTCAAGTACAAGTAGGGACACTTGTAAATGTAGCTATCACAGCGACATATGATGACAAGAGCAGTGCTGCGGCATCAGCTACCACATACATAATGTAGCTCATTGCGTGATGTGCATGATGAGAAATAGTATTTTTAATAAAAACCTTTTTTCAACTGGTTTAACGGGCTTCATAGCTGTAGTGATAATTCTAACACTAAGTATTGCTATAGGAGTCTCTGTCTACATTAATATGAATAGTGTTTTTGGGATTGCAAAACCCCCATTAAGTAATGCTAAGATTAGAATTATGTGCTACTTGATTGGTATGAATATAACCAGTCCTAGTACTGTTAGTTCAAGTAATAGTAGCTACCTATGTCTAGTATCTAACCCCTTGGCTTATAATGTTAAGCTAAGACTTTACTTATCTGGTAGAGATAAGCCCATAGAACTCGATATTGATGCCTTGGCAGTAAAGCCACTCTTTTGCAATGTAACCTCCGCTATGTGTCGTGCTATCTCCACCAGGATCCTCTATGCTGAGGCTGCGCTCAGTGACTATAATGATCAGGAGTTAGGAGTTGAGATAGTGTATAGGTGAGGAAATATGCAGACAATTGGTCAAGGGGAATATGTTACTGCTATAGTGATGCTTATGATAGCCTTACTATTTACTCAACTTGCTTTACAATGGACAAACTACCTAATCAACACTGGGAGAGAAGCTGGCGAAGATGTTCTCAGATTTAAGGAAAAACTCATTGTTGTGTATCCCTACAACAACAACGCTAGCCAAGTACTCATAGTTAATGACTGGGATGGCTCATCAATTGTAAGAGGTTATATAATGTTAAAAGATAATGGCACATTTACATATATTGACAATAACTTTGCTATTCCAACAGGTAGCAAAATTGTGAAAACCCTACCAAAGAACATTAGTTCTGATGCACTTCGCCTTTGCATATATACACAGTATCTCAATATCTTTTGCAACTTAACGCAGTATCTATTTCCAGGTATAAGGCTGGAACCGGGTACATGGTATATTGCCCCTTTATCAATTTTTAGAAATTCATATGTAGTTGCAATAGCATTCAATACAACTATCGGAAAATGGGTTGAGCTTCCGACGTATATCTGGGATATTAATAGAAGTTGGATACTTTTTTATGTACCTCAAAATCTAAGTTATGTGTGGTTTAAAGAAGTGTCTTCACTGCAGATAAAGGACACTAGTAGCTGGTTTAAAGAAGATGTCCTTCTCCAAGATCCTATAATCACCATAACTGTTTGCTTTCCAAAGAAAGGATGTTCATCGATAACTGTTAGACCTAATGTAAAGTTAACCACGAGTATAGTATTTGATGGATGGAGAATAGTTGTTGCTAACACTACAACACTTACATATGACATGAATTGGAAGGTGCTTTCCATGAGTTATGGGCATGGTGATGGATATCCACCTGACCCTGATTATACAAATCCTGGTAGTATATATTCAGCTCAGATTAGTGTGAGTAATAATTGGGTAGGTGTGAAGGTAAATGCAAATCAATATGGAGCTTATGGTGTATTTTATTACGGCACACCTTCAGCACCTATACCACCTCCACCAAGTGCTGGTAGCTGGCTCTGTGGGTGTGCTCAGCGAAATAACTTCGGCGATTGTGTAGCACATTACATATGCTCATTATCTAAGAACACACCAAGTAACTTTACAACATCAGCAACACTATACATGTCAACTGGAAGCAAATCGAATATTCATGATGATGCAGGAGTTTGGTGGGCTAATTACTGGTATGTCTATGTATCTGTCCCAAGGCAAACATTTACATACAGCATTACCAAGGTATATGAGCCTAACGCCAACGGTATTATAGTGCTTAATAATGGAACAGGCATTATAAGGATAAAGATTTTGCAAGCCACTTCAAAACTATAACAGCCTAAAACTTTCCTTGAATATCTAAAGACTTAGAGTTCTTGGATTAGTTGTAACACATCCAAGGATGGATAAAGTCTCAAGAGCAATATGAGAGAATGGGGGTCATTGGCTCCTTGCTATGAGTTGTGGGGCTCTGCACTCACTAGATCTTACCCTCTCATCTATTGAGTATTCTTCACGTGTAGTGTCATGGTTTTAAACCGTTGCTGGCTTTGGGGAGTTATAGGTTTGCAATGTGCTAAGCTTGCTTATGCCTAACTCTCAAAGCATTTAAATAAATAGAGACTTATGTGTTTCTACAACCTCTCCACCCTAAAGAGCAAAGCCTTTAGCTAAAGTGATGAAAATGCTAAACTATATAAATAAGAGTTGAATCTCTTTATGTTTTAATCAATGTTTAATAGTATTAATTCAATGATTCAGTCCAGAAACCGTTCATCATATTTCAGATTATCTAACCTTCATCATGTTGGTTTTGACCTCATCTTTGATGTGATTTAACTTGTTCTATTATTTTCTTGAGCTTTTCTCTAGACACAATGTCTATGAGTAACTCCTTCCAATCATCCAAAACCTTTCTGTATATATCCAGCTTTCTCTTAAGACCTGTAATGACATTTTCAGCAAATGCTAATTCCTCTAACTGGTTAAAAATATTTTCAGCAACTTCAAATACATGCAGACTTTCATCATATCTTTCCCTCTTGATTAATTCAAGGGAATACCTCTTTAATTCGCCTAGCATATCAAGTAAACCTAACACAAATGATGTTGGTGACACATCCAAGTCTTTATATGATGGAAATTTGTTTCCTCTAATTATAGAACAAAATTCTATGGCCTCCACATACTCAGACTCTATAGATCGATAGAAATTGCTGAAGAAAAGTTGTGGATACATCTTCGCAAACTCCTTATACTTCTCAAATAGCATCATCAACTCACTTACATACCTTGCAGCCTCAGGATTATCATGTATACATAAAACTATAGCTCTCCTGCATAATGTAAGTATATCCCTACTCTGCTTTATCAGATACTCCCTAGCAGAATACAAGTTTTCTAAGTATTTCATTAAATCCTCTATAGGGATATCAATAACCAAATTTATTCACCTCTTGTTTAAGGCTTTGCCCTTCAGGATGGAGAGGCTTTTATCAAGAATAGTAGTGAGCAAGAAGGCTTATAGACTTTTGCCTACAAGTAAAAATTATTGATGTTAGGCGTGGACAAGCTTAGCAGGCTATGAGCCCACATCTCTCCAAGGCTGGTGACGAGCCTAAAATCATGATGCTGCACCTGTGAGGAGCACCTGGAAGATGAGGGAGAGCTAGATAAGTGCAGAACCTTCGCTACTCATGGCGAGGAGCATGCTAACGAAACTTAATGTAAAGATCTTGAGGAATTTTAGAAGTAGTGTTATGATGACTATTTAGTATTTGAAGATTAAAAGCTATATATTAATCTCTAGGAAAATTTGTTTAAGAGTTCATACCTATAGTGCTGATGGGTTTCCCCGAGGCAATTACTTGTAATTAGCTGTAGTTAGTTGTG
>JAPWTX010000063.1 GCA_028275825.1 Ignisphaera sp.
CCATAATACCCAATATAAACAGGTACATAGAGCTCTTTGAAAAGAGTGGTGCAACAACAGTGTTTACCAGGGACTGGCACCCAGAAAACCACATATCTTTTAGAAGCAGGGGCGGGCCATGGCCACCACACTGCATTCAGAACACGCGAGGAGCAGAGTTCCACCCAGCCTTGAACATTCCTAAAACTGCTATAGTGATTTCAAAAGCCTTCAAAGAGGATGAAGAGGCTTACAGCGGGTTCAAAGGAGTTGAATTAGAGAGCAGCAAAGACCTCAACACAGTTCTCAGAGGTAGAAACATCAAGAGGGTTTTCATAGCTGGTGTAGCTACAGAATACTGTGTAAAGGCTACAGCCCTAGATGCGATAGAACTTGGATACCAAGTATTCCTACTCACAGATGCTGTAAAAGGCATTAACCAGCCTCCAAGTACTGAAAACAGGGCTGTAGAGGATCTGCTTAGAAGAGGAGGTGTAGCAATAACGCTTAACGATATAGAGTAACAACAAATTCAAATCTAGAAATCAAGTATTTAGATAGAGATGCTGATTCCATGGATTTGAGTGTTGATGCAAATCGCTTTGTGATTTTATCTGGGCTCAGTGATGTGCAAACCATTCTGATGCACTTTTTGCAATTGCTATGCAGTTTTTGACGCTCTCTCTACATGATATTTCGAAAACTGGTATTACCCCTGCTCTTTTCTTGAGCCACTGTGTGATTAGACTCCAGTTTACTGTTCCAGTCTGTGGAGGTCTGTGAAGATCTTTCTGCCCATCGTTATCGTGAAGATGTAGCTCTACAATATGCTCTCCAACTGTGTTCAAGAACTGCTGCAGGGTTTTCGTTATGTTTGCGTGGCCCACATCTAGGCACACACCGATCCCCTCACCAATTATCTCTACAAGCTCTTTCAAGTCTTTTGGGCTAGAGCCGAAAAGCTCTTTCTCAAGCCTATTCTCTACAGCAACTATGATTCCTCTCTCCATAGCCTCTTTTACAACAGTCCTGAAGAACTCCAGATTGGTTTCCAGGGGGTTTCTAAACACAGTTTTTATTGTGTGAAAAACAGCTACTTCAACCCCAATTCTCGACGCCACATCGAGCCACTTAACCATTCTCTCCACAATAGATTCTAGAGGCATGACATCAGCATCAATCTCATCGTAGGGCATGTGCACAGTTCTAACAAACCTCTTCAAATCCTCCCCAAGATCATTGACAACCTCCTTCAGCATAGCATCCTCAGCATGCTTACCGCCAAACAATGCAAAGTTATCGTAGTCAAGCTCGATATAGAGACCCTCTAAAGCAAGCGCCTTTACAGCTTCCAAAGGTCTTAAGTTTAGCAGTATCATTGTGGAAAACACTGACAAAAACTCATCACCCCAGAGACATGTTATCTATCCACATATCCGCAGGGGACAGAGTTTTAAGCTCTGCAGACCCCATGAAGCTAACACCTACATCTATCGCATGGTTGATGCTGTGTAAACCTATATTATCTTTGGGAAATACTCTTCAATTACTCTCCAGGGCTCTTCTCTAAGAATTTTAAGCGCTTTTGGTAAGTACTCTACTACATCATCTGGCGTCACACCATCTTCACCAACATCCCTCGCTGCCAAGTCCCCTGCTAATCCATGTACTAACACCCCTATTCTTGTCGCATCCCCTACGTCCCCATAGCCAATGCCATACATTGCCGCTATAGTCCCTGTAAGCACATCCCCCATGCCAGCCTTCGCCATCCCCGGATTCCCAGTCATATTTATATATATGTAGCCATCTGGTCTGCAAACTAGGGTATGCGCTCCTTTGAGAGTTATGTAGCTGTTGAGCTCTATGCATGTCTTCCTAAGAATAGCCACAGGGTCTTCAACAATTTGTTGCGTGCTGAGCTGGGTTAGCCTCGAGAATTCACCTAGGTGTGGAGTTATTATTGTTGGCGCCTTTCTCTTCTTCACCACGTTGGGGTCCTTAGATATCGCTGTAATTCCATCGCCATCAATTATAATGGGTCTATCTATGCCCTCAACAAGCCTCCTTATAAGCTCCTGTGTCTCTGGATTTAGTGATGCTCCAGAGCCTATGGCTACAACATCAACATTAAACTCATCTACTACTCTAAGTATTGTCTCAAGGTTTCTATACGCCATGGTCCCCTCATCTGTTTCCTCAAGAGGTATGAAAACTATCTCGCTATTCCTAGCAGCTATGAATGGCGCTATAGACTTTGGAGTTGCAAGCCTTGAATATCCTCCGCCAGCCTTTAGAAATGAGTATGCCACATAGTATGGCGCTCCATAGTAATACCTAGCACCTGCAATAGCAAGAAACTTTCCAAAAGTTCCTTTATGACCCCACTTAACCCTTTCTGGAGGTGGAGTGGGGTAGTTCAACTCAGCTCTAATACTATCAGAGTTTAGAAGCTGTGGTGGGTAAGATAGGTAGGAGATATAAAGCTTACCACAGTAGTGATACCCAGGGTACAGAATGTTTCCATACTTTGGCAACCCGAAGGAAACCGTATAGGTGGATTTCACAGCCACTCCATAGACCCTCCCATCATCACCTCCTATGCCAGATGGGATATCCACACTAATAACAGTCTTCCCCATGCTATTCACAGCCTCTATAACACTTCTCCTAACACCTGTGACCTCACCCCTCAAACCAATCCCTATAACACCAACAATGAGAGCATCACACTCTCTAGCCTCTTCAACAAACCTCTTCACATCCTCATCACTCAGAATAACCCGTATCGGTATATCCATGGCTTTAACAAGCTCAAAATTCTTCCTAGCAGGCTCTGTAAACCTCGATACATCTCCAACAACATAGACCTTGACACTTGCCCCAGCAGCGTAAAGCCTTCTTGCAGCTACGAGGGCATCACCACCATTATTACCAGTCCCAGCAACAACACAGAAACTCTTTCCATGCAAACCAATTTCACGCAGAGCCACATTGAATATCGCAGAGCCTGCATCTTCCATTAAAAGCTCGTGGCTTAATCCAAATCTCTTAACAGCCTCTTCATCAAACCTCCTCATCTCATCAACGCTGCACACCTTCAACCTAACAAGATCTGTGATTGAAGCCATGCTAAACACCTCAATATTTTTGAGAGTGAGCAAAGCTTTAAACACACATACAGCTTTCTACAAATGGTTAGCACAATGACTGTTAAGATAATTCCTGTACTCGATGTGATGAGGGGTCTTGTGGTTCACGCTGTTGAGGGTGTCAGGGAAAAGTATAGACCTATCTCCAACAGCATTATATGCTCTTCACCAGAGCCAAGATGCTTCATAGATAAGTTGCTGGATATGAGATTTGATGAGATTTATATAGCAGATCTAGACTCCATAATGGGTGTTGGCAGTAACCTGGATGTTATAGAGTATGCTGTGAAAAGAGGTTTCAAGGTTTTTGCAGATATTGGAAGAAATGGCATGAATAGAGTTGATGAAGAACCTCTAAGCTTTGTAATAGGAACTGAGTACTTGAGCTACCCAAACGAATTGAGCTATATACGCAACAGAGTCTCAAGCCTTGACATGGTTGAGCATGGAGTGAGATTCTCAAACACCTTACTCCCCCTAGAGAAGACTTTAAATAGCTACAAAGAACTGGGGTGCTGGCCAAAAACACTGCTAGTGATAAACCTCAAGAGAGTTGGAACAATGAGGGGCTTCAACATCGAAATTGCTGAAAAAATTAGAGAGCTCTATAGAGGGAGACTCATAGTTGGAGGAGGCATTGCAAACATAGAGGAGATTAAAAGACTAGATAAGGTAGGTGTAGACGGCGTTCTCATAGCTACAACACTTCACAAAGGACTTATCAAAAGTCCCTACATCTAGACCTCAACTTTGCATAAAATATGCAGACACAATATGGAGAGCTTGCGAATCACCTAAGAATCCTTACACTTTAGAGTAAGGACTCAAATGGGTTTTAGATAATCTGTTTAACTCCTTTTTTGAAATTGTGTAAAGAGTTATCGCAATTATGATAGTGGCTGTGTATACTACTGCTGTAATGATCTCTATGGATATGCTGAGCGCGGTTTCTTTGTGTTGTGCAAGCTGTGGAGAGATGTCGATGCTCTTCAGGACCCAGCCCCTCTCTGCTATGGCTATAAATATCCTGTTGTTCACAATCTCTAGGGGTTTTATGTAGAGCTGGTACTTTGCATCCCTGTCCAACGCTTCTCTATGTAGCAACTCTAGGTCTTTATCTAGAATTCTCAGCTCAGCAATTGCTGTACTGGTTGCGTTAGGAATTAAAATAAGAGCAGTGATGCTGTTGTTAAACATTTTCACACTAATTGCGCTACCCCCATTTGCATAGTGAAAGGCTTTCACAATGCCGTTGCACACCTTTGCAATGCCCTCTGTTGTGCCTAGATAAATACAGTTGTCGTCTGCTGCAATGCTAAGGAGATGCCACCTATACCTCAGCTCCATAGAGTCTAACGGTTTCAAGTCGTTAGATAAGAAAATGATGTGTGTTACATCATCAAGTGTGTAGCCCAATACAATGCTGTTTCTAAGCATTGCAATTCTAGGAGCAACACGTTTACCCAAGCCTATAGGGATGCTGTATACTGCTTCTAGTGAGAGTGTGTCTAGAGCCCTCCTCTCAATTCTTATCCACGAAAAGCCAGTTCTATTAACAACGCCTGCAACATAGAGACTATTACCTAGTACTGCTATATCCATAGCAACATCAACACCTCTAGAGAGAGATATAGAAACATTTCTAGAGCCGTTTAGCCCATCGCCAAACACAGTTATAAGCCAAGAAGTTGAAGACCTAGATACATTCACAGCCCCTACAGCATACACCCTACCCCCATAAACAGCACAATCATAGAAACCGCCAAAAGACCCCACAAAAACCTTAACAATAGCACCACTCAAAGCATCAACCACCACAGCGTACACCCTAGGATAGCCACTCAAATTCTCAAAACCAAATAAATAGAGACTCTCATTAAACAAACACACAGCATTAGGAGCACCAACACCAGGAAGAAGAGATACAGCATGCGAAAAAGTATGGAGATATGGAGCAATAAACAGGCACAGCACAAAAACTGCTAAACACAGCCGAACATATATAACCATAGGCAACACCAAAAGAACTCTTCTCAACAAACACAAAATATACCTATATCAAAACCTCCCTACCTACACACATATCACAGAAAACTACACCAAACCACAAACAATTCACATATGTCTATGGGCAATGAGTTTATTCGGTATTGAATAGATGTTCACAGGCATCACAAAACATATTTAAGAAGTGCACAAGATGCAATAATTTGTAAAGCAATAAAACTGTATGGAGGTTCAACC
>JAPWTX010000056.1 GCA_028275825.1 Ignisphaera sp.
GGTAGACCCCAGCCGTGGCTGGGTCTGCATCAGCTGTATATACCTGTGAATAGCTGTAAATGCATTGGTCTAGCCGTGCAACATTTTCACTAACCTCTAAAGCTTATAACCGTGATAAACACCTAGTACTTTCAAAACCCCTGTGAACACGCATTGATGAGGTTTTGGCAACCCCCTGGCTGCCCCCAAGGTGTGGGCAAGGGGCTGAAGCAGATGAGGGGCTCTTGGGTTATGTGAAGCCCTGATAGCCCGGGCAGTGATGCTATGAAGAGCCGAACAGAGCCCGGGAACCCCGGGGCAGGATTCACAACTAATTACAGCTAATTACAAGTAATTGCCTCGGGGAAACCCTAGGAAAAGGTATAGCATGGCTACCTAGACACTCAAAGACTTACACAACTGAAAGCCTCGCCTTTCAAGGCGGGGATGATAAAAGTTTATAAATACTCTTTGTTTAATTGCTATTGGTGATGAGTGTTAAACTCTTTGAGCTATTGGCGATGATAAGCAGTTTATATCCATAGCCCCGAGTCCCGAGAGGGATAGGGGTAATGGGCTGGAGACCCGGCCCGGGATTGAACCCTCGGGAAGAGGGGATGTAATCCCAAACCTCCCCGCCCTTGCAGGAACCCTCGCACTTCAGGGTGGGGAGGAGGTCAGAACGATAAGAGAATCAATGTGATAATCGATGACGGTATAGACAGCTATGGAGGAGCAACACTAAACTCAACACATATAAGAATAAGAAAAATACAAAATACATGAGCATAGTCCTCTGAATCCACATCCTAGCCCTTCAACAATTTTAACTAAAATTGCATTTTAAAGGTGTTGAGGAGGCAGACAAAGGAGTAGAATGTGCTAATAATATGGCGGGTTACATTGTTTTACTGCTTTTGCTTAGGCTATTGTACATCTCTAGAGCTCTCTTAACAGCTTCTCTATATAACGGCATTTGCTATGCAATAGTGTTGAAGAATACATTGCATCCTCCAAAGGCTCTCCTAATAGCTTCACTATGGGCTGGGCCTGCCAAGTTGCTAGAGCCTTTCAATGCCAAGCTCGCAACCTTTCTCTAATAGTGATTCATCAATCTAGAATTCGAGGATCTCTATGAGGAATCTCATCAACTATTAGGTTTAGCTCAATGAGCTTGTGAAGTAATGGTATTTTCTCCCTAGTGTATAGGGTATCAGGATCTTCAACAGCTTCACAAAGCCAAGACCTTTCATCGCCAGTTAGAAAAGATGTGAATGCCTCAAGTCCTTTCATTCGCTACATACATGCTCCATTTATTTACATAAAACTAGGTTATCGCCAGCCAATCTCCACATTTTTTCAAAGCTTGGCTTAGGGTTAGGGATTTTCTTGTAAAGTTCTTCAAAACTCTTCTTGCTTATATTCCACATAAGCATTATATCTGCCCATCTATACCTACCTATTCTGGTCCTCGTTAGTGGTGACGATAATTACTATTTTTCGTATGACTTTGACAGGTACTCAATGATGTTTAGAAGCATCTTTACATATGTCTCAGGCTTACCAATTTCCTGGAAAACATCGTCTATGGGTGCAGCTACACTCTTTCTTCTCTACCTCTTCAACAACTGATTTGCTTGGAGAATAGCTATAACCTTCTTAACATCTGTATGAGCAATGAACTCTCTGTGAAGAGTATTGATGTAAGTCTCTCTACTAGAGTACCTTAGTTTTTGTGGTGTTCAAGTCTTTGCAACTAACCATGGAAGTGTTCTGCTTATTCTGTATCCAAGCTTTGTGTAGACCTTTATGGCAAGCTCGTTCCCTACCTCAACATAGAGTAGAGCTCTTGATTCTGCATCTATAACTGTTCTTGTCAATTTGCTTGTGACTGCTGTTGCATATCCCCTGCCCCTGAAGCTAGGCTTTGTATACACATCGCATATAATGCTTAGTTCAGGTAGCTTAGCGCAGATAGCTCCAGCTGAGACAATCTCTCTATCGATTATCACTGCATGGTACTGCCTAGACCTGAGCAAGCTCTTAGCAGTATCGGCATCTATCTCAATACCTCTAGACCTCATAAACTCTATAAAAATCTCAGCATGTTCAATACCGAGCCTTGTAACCAGAGACTCATTGCCACTGGGCGTGAACCACCCTCTAGTACATATCATTTCGTGATACCACCTAACCTCGCTATCCACAAAACCCTTTCTAGCAAGCCACTTCCTAACATAGCTTATCACCTTCTCATCACCTGTGTAAAGATGGATATGCACAGCCCTACCTCTCTCAAGAGACACGCTGTTGAGAAGCTTGCAAGCTCTAGACCCCCATAAATGTACTCCATAGAACCCTACCCCTCGCCACACAAGAATGTAGGAATCAACAGAGCCTTTACCATCAATACTGGCAACAATCCATGTGTTTTCAGGCTCGTAGAGAATATCATAAGCTAGGAAGAAATGTGGAGGTACAGGATCTGAACAGTAAAGCTTAGACAAAGCCCCTACAACATCGCCACAGCTAACACTAGCCTCACTAGCTATATCAATACGCATAGCGAAACACCTTTAGGATGCTCTGTATCGATGTTCACTATCTCTACATTTATTAGCTGTAAGAGCAACTTAAAGCTTTAACAAATGCTTTGCAATGCTCTGTGGCGATATGTATGAGCGTTGGTTTGAGGGATGCTCCTGTTGCTGTTGTTAGGAGCTCTAATAGCTTTGATGGTGTTTTAAAGGCTTTGAATCTTGTTGAGGGTGATGTGAGGGTTGTTGTTGGTTATAGGAGGAGGTTCCTTATAAAGCCAAACTTTGTCTCTGCATACAACTCCTTATCAGCAACGCCTGTGGAGACTGTTGAGGCTTTGCTGGAGTTCATCTATAGCAACTTCAATGTTTCTGAGGTTATAATTACTGAGACCCCTGCAATGGGCTCTTTCTATAATGCTATCAGGAACTTTGGCTATGACGGGCTTAGGCAGAGGTATAATGTTGAGTTTCTAGACCTTAGCGAATTTGGCTATGAAGTTGTTACTCTGAGGGATGAGTATGGAGGTATCTATAAAGTTCAGGTATCCAAGGCATTGATGGACAGGGGTTTTGTTAGGATATCTTCATGCAGGGCAAAGACCCATGACACAGTTGTTGTAACGCTGAGCATAAAGAATGCTGTGTTTGGGGGTATTAGGAAGGGTGATAGAGCATCGATGCACAGAGGCTACCTAACAATAAACTATAACCTAGCTAAGATAGCAACAATGGTCATGCCAGACCTTGGAGTGGTTGATGGCGTAGTTGGTATGGAGGGTAATGGACCTGTCTCAGGAACTGCAAAGAGCTGGGGAGCTGTATTCGCTTCTGCAAACCTTGTAAATCTAGATTCCTTAGTAGCCTATGCAATGGGTTTTAATCCTGAGGATATTGGGTACCTCTACTTCCTCGCTAAATGGGGCTACGGAGAAATAGATGTTAAGAGGATTAGGGTTGTAGGAGACGATGTAGAGCACATCAAGACAAGGTTCAAGCCACACTCACTATACCACGAGCAGCTTAGCTGGAAAAAGCATCTAGATAGGGTTTCCCAGGGCAATCATCTGTGAGTAGTTGCAAATAGTTGGATGAATGGTATCAACAATTACTGTAAAGGCTGAGAACATTTCATATCACGAAACCTGGAACAAGCTACCTAGCAACGCTATTAGCAATGCAGCTGTTTAAACAGTTAGCAGCGATGAAACAATCATTGTTGAGGCATAAAAATCTAGCTAGTGTCTTAGTTACTCCTCTAGCTCCTCTTCCTCTTCGCTTATCCCTTCCTCTGGCTCTTCTTCAGATTCCTGCTCCTCGCGCTTCAGCAACACTATCCTCCCATTTCTCCCTAGATTCAGCTCTACCTCACCTCTGAATTCCTTTGCATAGGCATTCTCTATCCTTATCACATCCCCTGGCTTGACAAGGTTTATCTGATCCCTCCACAGGTTAAGTGTTATAGAGCCAGTGTCATCCTTGACAACAGCCTTAGCTACAGTAGCTTCACCATACTTTGTTGATACCTTCCTAGGTCTATTTACACTCACAACTCGAACAGTTAAGGTTACGTTACTCATTCCAGGCTCAACATCCTTAATCTGCATGGTGCAGAGCACCAAAAAGCATATAGCTATTGAGAAACTATATTACCTGTACAGCTTTTGTCTATACATGTAGTCACTTTAGCGTGTTGCCAAATGTGTTTAGATATGCAATCTCCTCAAGGCTCTTCCTAGGCTTCGGTGTTGGCGACTCGTTGGGGTAGCCCATAGCTAGCAAGGCCACAGGTATATAATTGCTTGGGAGTTTCACAATCTTCTGGATATCCTCTACATTCCTAAGGCTCTGAATCCACACAGTACCCAATCCAAGTGCGTGTGCAGCTAGCATTATATACATAGCCGCATTGGCGCAGTCAACCATGTACGAATCTGGTGAAACATCCTTATTACATGCAACAACAATCCCCAGTGGTGCCTCCTCCAACGGATATGCCCACCTATGGATCTTGACAAGCTTAGACTTTATCTCCGGATCCGTAACAACTATGAATACCCACGGCTGCCTATTACCAGCACTAGGAGCAAACCTAGCAACATCAAGAACACTCTTCACCAATTCCATTGGCACAAGCTCCTTCCTAAACCTCCTAATACTCCTCCTACCCAACAGAAACCCTATAAGAGCATCTCTATTCACAGCAGACGGAGCTGACACAAATTTTCACCTCTAAACACTATACAGGACGCCCTAGTATAAAAGTTTTAGCTTGTGCAAAATCTTAGCACATAGCCTCTTCTACTTTTCCACATAGCATAAAACTCTACATCAATAAGAGCCGTAGCTGGATCTACATCAACTATAGATATCTGTGTATAGCTTTAAATACTTAGCTTAATCACACTCTATAACTATCAACACCTCTAATCAACTTTGATTAATTTTAAATGGTTGGTGGGTGGAGGTATTCTGTTCTTCTTTATGCAATTCCTACATAGATTTAAATACTTAATACCCTTATATAGGGGTGTGAGGTGCTGTTGTAGTGATAGAGATTGTTAATGTGTCTAAAGTTTTTGGCAGGGTTAGGGCTTTGGATGGTGTCTCCTTTGCTGTTAGGAATGGGGAGGTTGTTGGTTATGTGGGGCTCAATGGGGCTGGCAAGACCACTACCATAAGGATTGCTGTTGGTGTTCTCCCACCTGATGGTGGTGATGTTATTATCGATGGTTATTCTGTTGTGAGGGATAAGAAAAAGGCTTCAAGGATTGTTGGCTGGGTTCCAGAGCTTCCCATATTTGAGGCTGAGTTCAAGGCCCTAGATTACTTTACTTATTTAGCGGGTTACTATGGCTTGCCTAGTTATGAGGCTAGGAGGCTTGGTGTAGAGCTTCTTGAGAAGTTTGGGCTTGGCGATGCTATGAATAGAAAGCTTTCAACATTTTCCCAGGGTATGAAGAAGAGGTTTGCATTAGCTGTCTCAATGATTAACAATCCACCGAACTTCATATTTGACGAGGTGCTTAATGGGCTTGATCCTCAAGGTATAGCCTTCTTTAGAGATCTGGCAGTTGGGTTTAGGAAGCAGGGCAAGGCTGTTCTCTTCTCTTCACACATTCTCAGTGAGGTTGAGGGAATTGCTGATAGGGTTGTTTTCATTCATAAGGGGAGGATAATTGGGGTGCACAGCATGGAGGAGGTGAAGCACATGGCTAGACCAGCACTGGAAATCACGCTAACGAAACTCGATGAAAATGTGCTTAAACTGCTGGAGAGGTTTGGAGAGCTCTCTACCATGAGTGGGAATAGGGTTTTGTTGAGGGATCCAAGGGCTGATAGCAGTGTTGTAGTAGCTGAGCTTGTTAAAAGCGGTGTTGGGGTTCTGGAGGTTAGGAGAGAGGAGAAGAGCCTTGAGGAGTTCTTCTTCAGCTTGATAAAGAGGGCTGAGGGTGGAGAGCCATGAACCCCGTGCTCTACGACTTTAAGCGTGGCGTGCTAAGAGTCTCAGTCCTTGTAACGCTAGTGATCTTCATGCTGGCAGGAGTTGGAATGGCATACATGCTACTTGTTGCAATAGCAACTATGCCTAATCCCCAGCAACAAGTGCTCTACTCCTACATAGATACCGGTACAGGAGAGTTTAAGCTAGAAGCATTATTGCTGAATCCCGAACTCAGGCCTGTGGATGGCGAACTTTCATACAAGCTTGGATGCTACAACATCACTGCGCTGAATAAGCTTGGAGAGGATCTGCGTCTTGGTAGAATCACTCCTGAGAAGTATCAGGAAGAGTTTGAGAAGCTGTTGAGAGTTGTGGATGAGGATAGGGTGAGAAGTGTTGGAGGAAAGATTTCTCTCACCAAGAAGCTTAGTATAGCTACTAGCACAGGTTATGGCTATCAGCTCTACATAAATGTGACAACAGTCTATGGAACATCTACACAAATTGTTAGAATGGGTCTGGGGAGAGCATATCTCCCGCTGGAGGTAGGAAACAAAACTGTTTACGTCTTGGTCTCAACACCTAGTTCTCCTTCTACCAGCAACATCAAAGCTTCTGGCAGCGTCATAGCCACTACCCCTCAGCAAACCACAACATCTATACTCAGCATTGGGGCAACAGCTACTCCTGCCATGGGGTTGAGGGACTCTGGCTTTGTATCAACATCGCTCTATGCTGTAAGTCCAGAGAAATCCGTGCTTTTAATATCTATGTATAGCTCTGTTGACACCGAGTTTGATATATACATTGAGAGGCTTAATGTTAGTTCAGTGCCTGGGAATATGAGTCTAGAGGATATTGGAAAATACTTTGAACGCGTGGGCTTGACGCGTAGTGGTGTGGGCTTAGTAGAGCTTGGCATGGGCTTATTAGTAGGGGGGCTGACACCTGTAAAACCATATCTACATGTATTGCTACTCTCGCATAATGACAGCACCACGCTGTATGCTATGACAAATAACGTTGTCATTCCTTTTCAAACTGGTTTAGCTAGGAGGGTGATATCTACACAGCTCGCTGGATCTATCGGAATTAGCATGTTTATAACATTCTTTCCAGTAGTAGTGCTCTACCTAGTCTATATCTACATCGCTAAGCCTAGGTCTCAGGGAGCTCTCGAATTTGTGTTGGCAAGGCCAATTACAAGGTTTGAGCTCTATCTCACAAGATTCTTTGCAGGTGTGTTAGTGGTGCTCACAGCAACTGCGCTATTCTATGTAGCACTAATATTAGCAGTCTACATCCTCACAGGTGTGTTGCTAGATCTATACTCATTTATCCTGCTCTTTGCTGGGCTAGCTCTAGCTCTTACAGCATTCTACTCATTTTGCTACTTACTCGCAGCCCTTACAAGCGGCAC
>JAPWTX010000057.1 GCA_028275825.1 Ignisphaera sp.
GCTCACCACCAGAAGCAACAATACCTACAACTCTGCCGGAGTGAATGAGGCCAACAACTGTTACCCTTCCGTGGGGGGCATGCACATATACAAACCCGTGCCCCAGTTGCAGAGCTAAGCTAACAACTACTCTTACTAAGGCTGTTGTAGGGCCTTGGGAGTGGAGTGTTGTTAGAATTGTAGAGGCTGAGTATATTAGGTATGGCGATGAGCCTTACATCGAGGTCTATAAAGCTAGAGAAGGAACAAGATTTGTTATAGTAACAGCTAGAATTAGCTGTACGCAGGTACTGCACCCCGAGACAATAGATGACTTCAACTTCTCCGTCACAACAAGCACAGGGAGAGAGTACTTCTTTGCCTATGGATGTGCTGATGAGTTTGTTCCTGTGAACACCAGGTGCATGGTGAGAATATGGAATGCTTCAAAAGAGCTTATCAACAAAGCCCTGCCCGTGTACCTACACTTCGAAATCCCAACACTACCAGGATCCATAGGGGAAAACGACTTCATATTCATGATACCTGGGAACGAGAAGCCTGCAAGACTTAGGCTCTACATAAAGCTCAGCAGCGGCGAGGAGTTCAGAGGAGAGATACCACTACCATAAAACTTTTCCAATTGTTACTACCTGTTTTTCCATATTCGTATAAGTTTATGAACCCTCTAAGCGTACAAAGTATTGCTTTGGGGCCCAGGGACCTGGTCAGCTCGACACCCACTCATCATGCTCAGCTTCGAGCGGCTTCATCATCCCTGGGCCCCCCGGCAAAGCACTTCTCAATGTCAAGGCTTAAAAGTTGTAAATACATTCAACGCCTTTTTCATTACACTTTTCGATTTTGGAAATTAGATTTTGTTGTTATTCAACTGCTTAACGAAGCGTCTATAAAGCAGGCGGGTAGCACCTCACATGTGCAAGTGTTTCAGGTGTTGTATGTGAAGCGTGGTGTCCTGATCCACGTTAAGCACTCCACGTTCGTGAAGCTCGCTGAGCTCAAGGCAGGCTAGATAAACGTATTGATGCGTTGAATAAGCGTGTAGATGCCTTGGATATGAGGATTGATTATGTGACCAAGGTTTCGTGGGCACTAATAGGATCAGTATAGCAACACTAGCAGCACAAATACTGATACAGGTAATAATGAGATTTCTTCTACCCAGTGCCTGATACACGAATTTTTTGAAGGTGTTTAGAAGCTTGACTATGTTTGCATCACAATGCTTCACCTGTTGTTATGTGCTTTAGCATCTCTCTAACCCTCAATGGCTCTTAAGGAGCTCCAAGCAACTAAATAATTAGTACATCTCTTTGGCTTTGTAGCTAAGTATTTCAGGATAGTGCTGGTTGTTACAACACTAATCACATTACAATACTGTCATGAACCTTGCTTTATTGTGTAAGGAAGATCCTTAAAACTCACTTAAGGTAAGCATAAAAACTCTTTTTAAGCTTGGTAAACTCTGTGGGGTGTTTGCATATTGAGTAGTGCTAGTGTGTCTATTGATTGGTCTAGGCTTGAGGAGGTTGTTGAGAGGGTTGTTAGGAGGGCTAGGGCTGAGGAGCTTAGGGATGTTGCTGAGGCTATAAAGACTCTTGCTGATTATGTTAAGAAGGGTTTTGACATCATAGCTGAGCACAGCAAGACCATTGCTGAGCACAGCAAAAGAATTGAGGAGCTTAGCAAGAGAGTTGAGGAGCACAGCAAGAGACTTGAAGAACACACAAAGATTTTACAAGAACACTCAAAAAGACTTGAGGAGCTTAGTAAAAGAGTTGAGGAGTTGACGAAGGCTGTTCAAGGACAGGGAAAGGTCTTGGCGGAGCATAGCAAGAGACTTGAAGAGCATTCAAAGAGGATAGAGGAGCTTAGTAGGAGGGTTGAGGAGATGAACAGGGTGTTGATGGAGCATTCAAAGAGGATAGAGGAGTTGGCTAGGGAGGTTGGTAAGCAGGGTGTTGTTCTGGGGTCTATTGGTAGGAGGTGGGGCAGGGACTTAGAGAAGACTGTTTTAGAGCTCTATAGGCATGTTCTTGAGGAGAGGGGTATAATACCTGAAAAGATTGAGAAGTTCACCTATGTTGATGTTGATGGGAGGTACTATGTCAAGGGCTCTAAAATAGAATTCGACATATACATGCACAACGAAAGAATTTACCTAGTGGAGATAAAGTCACACGCTGATGCAGAAGATGTTGAGTGGCTCTACAAAAGAGCTGAAATCTACGAGAAGATTCGTGGAAGAAAGCCAGACAAGCTAATACTTGTAGCTGTGCACATAGATGAGGATGCATATGCAAGAGCAAAAGAACTAGGAATAGAAGTTATATATGGAGCAATAATACCGTGAAGCGGTCTTCCACAAAAAGCGCTGAAGAATTGTATAAGTGGCTCTACGTTTTTGTAACTACCTCTATTCCCAGGTTGCTGGTCTTATCCTTTGACTTCCTAATAATTTCATTATCAAATGCTGCAAACTACCTGCACTCACTAATACTTGCTGTTACTAAGTGAAGAGGGTCGAGAGCTTTACTTTAGCTTTTGTACATATGTGAATGCAGTCTTCAAAACACTATCAAAGTCGACATCGGCAATCCCTGCATTAACTACCTCAATAGAGTAGAGTGCTAGTGCAAGAGGCTTCTCTAAACCTGCTCATGAGTAAATAGATGCAAGCTCAACTAGTGTTAACATTGATGCTACCCTATCCCTGGAAAGTTTATTCACGAGCTTCAAAGCCTTACCATGGTTAGGATCAGCCTCATCAATAAAAGAGATGATTACATTTGCATCTATGTGTACACTCATCTAGACCTATCCTCCTCAAGAAGCTTAGTCAAACCACCATGCTTCAATACAAAGCCTTGCTTCTTAAGCTCCTCAACCTCTCTATAAATATTCTCCCAAAACCCAACCTCCTTCAAAACCTCTTTCAACCCCTTCTCAATCATGATGTTGAAGGCATGGCTCCTACTTTTAGCAAGACCAAGCCTAACCATCTTATCAGCCAACTCAACAACTTCCCTACGAACCTTAATAGAGACAGTAACGCTCAACTCAATCACCTAGGTACACCGAAACCCAGAGCTCCACACAACACATTCACTACAGAGAGGTGCTAGGAATTTTACCACGACGCCTATAACTCATGGTGTTACTGTTATGGGTATGCTCATTCTTATGCCTCCAGCCTCTATTGCGAGGGTGTAGTTGCCTGGCGTTACATCTACTTTGAAGTGGGGGTCTTTAATAGCTCTCCAGCTAAGTATGTAGGAGATTCTTTTCGGAGGTTCAAAGCGTAGTGGCGGTGTTGGGTGTGGATGCACGATGCCTGTTCCATACACTTTCTCACCCCTGGAATTAAGTACGTAGAGTATTATGTAGTCGCTGAAGAATGCTTTCTCACCCTCAAACACAACCTTTATCCACAGAGTTTCGTTAACCCTCACACTACTGTTGCTTAAGTACACAGCAACTCTGAGCTCTAGAACCTCCTCACTAACTACAGGACCTCTAAACTCTATAGATGGAGGAGTTGTAGCAACCTGAGCTTCTGATACAGTTATGCGCGAAGCGTTTGGAAATATAACCATAGTTATAGTAGTTGGGGTTGTTGTATTTGTAGACACTGTAAATCTCTCCACCCCCAATGCACTTATCAGCCCTAGCATCACTAAAGCCACCAACACCAAGAGTGTTGCTACAATATGAGCCTTTCCAGCTCTACATACCTTACCCAAGCTCATAATACCTCACCCAGTATGTTATCTTTGTAAAAAGCGTAAAAGTACTTATAGTACCCATGTATAATGACGCATCTGTCACCAAAATCGTGGCACACTAAACTATTGCTAAAAACACTGCTAAGAATGGCCCCATAAGAAATGAGTGCATTGCTTAAATCAAGCAGTGTGTTCTACTGAAAGAGCTCTTCACATTAACATAGGTAAAATTATGAAAATTGATGTATCACTATTTTTCTCTCTAATGCTTAGTTACTCTCCTTTCTCTTCACCGTAAACGCCATATCTTCTTTGGTTTTAGTTGTTTTGGTGTTTCTGATTTTTAATGCTCTATAATTTTTTTAACCTGGCTACATTTAATGCTGTTGCAAGGGCTCTGCTTGGTGGTGTTTGTTGATGGGGGTGTCTCAGGGTGTTGGGTCTAGGTGTGTTGTTGTTTTCTATAGTGTTCCTGTGGAGGCTTCTTTGTCAGCTCTCTTTAGGTCTCTTGAGGTGTGTGGTGGGGACAGGGTTTTTGTTGTGTCTACCGCTAGGAGGGGGAGTGATGCTAGGGAGGTTGTGAGTAGGGTTGGGCAGTCTGTGGGGGTAGGCGCGGAGCCTGCGCCTGTCTTTCCTGATGAGGATACTGCTCAGCCTGTTGAAATTTCTCGTGCTGTGGATATTGTTAAGAGTGTTGTTAGTGGGTGTGAGGAGGTGTGTGTTGATGTGTCTTCTGGCTCTAGGCTCGAGGTTGCAACTGCTATAGCTGCTTTCACTCAGCTCGGGTCTGCAAAGATTTTTTACACATCGTTTGCCTGGGGCCCTTGGAAAGGGCTTTTCTACCCACTTACACCAAAGCCTCTTCAGAGAGTCTATTTCCTAACCCCGGGGCAGAGCCCCCCAAAGCCTTCTACAGCAGTTTTCCAGGCTAGTGCAGGAGACCTCCTGGCACTTGCTTTTGCTGGGCCTGAGCTTAGGAGGAGGGTTGCTGAGGCTCAGTACAATATCAATAAGCAGCTGGACTCCTTGTGCTATGCTGATTCCGAGGGTTTTGAGTGCAGCTGCAGAGGGCTGGAGGCCGTGGTTTACACAGGCTCAACACCTGCAATTCGTGGCGAGGCTAGGGACTACTGCTCGTGGAGTGATACTGTTAATGCTGTTGCTGGTGTTGTTGATGGGTTTGAGTCTAGGAGGGATAGGCTTAGAGATGAGCAGAGAAAAGCGCTGGAGCTGTTGCTCAGGGCCTCGGGGCTCTACCAGCTTGCTGTTGATGAGTGTAGCTATGGCTGTGAAGACTGCAGGGGTGTGCTGTTCATGGACTGCGCAGCTAGGGGGCTTGGAGGCAGAGTTATTGTTGATACAAACGTTGTTTACGGGGGTATACACATCCAGCTGTGGGAATACATGGAGCAGAGGTACAGCATAGCGATACCCTACTGCGCGCTACTAGAGCTCTACAGTCACGAGGCTCAGGCTAGGGATGCCTATGAGAAGCTCCGCAGCGAAGTAGCCCACATTCTGCTAGCAGAGGTAAGCGAACTCAAGCTCCCAGTAGACTACAGAATTGTGCAAAGGCCTTGCGAAGTGGGTATGGCGCTAGAGAGCAGCCCAAGAGAAGTGCTAGCAACAGCTGATGTTGCTGCCAACAGGAGAGTGTTTAGAGATGTGAAGAGGGAAGCAGTACTACTAACCCCAACCCCCCTACACAAGACAAAGCTTCTCCACAGCGAGATCAGCAGAAAAGCAAGCTACGCCTACTACGCAATAGCACAGCTAAAGGCACTAGCAGAGCACAGAGGTGTTAGAGAAGCCCTTAAACAGCTAGGCCTACAGGTAGAAGTCAAGATGCTGTAACACACCAGCCCCCTACCTCAGGTGCAGGCCATCAGCAAGCCTAGGCCAGGTCTCCAGCCCGTTACCCCTCTCGAGACTCGGGGCTATGGATAAGCTGCTTATCATTGTCAATGGCTCAAAGAGTTTAATGCTCATCGCCAAGATCGATTAAAACAGAGAAGGTTTATAGGTTTTCACTCATCTGTTTGCCCCTAGATGATTATTTTTAATGATTCATTTTTACTCGTTGCATCTAGGAGCCTCTACCTCGCCCACAGGGCTCTGGGAATCCCTGTGGGGTCATGGGTTGCTGTCGAGCCCAGCGGAACGAGGCTCACATTCACCACTAACCCGCCTGGGCTTGGAGCAGAGCTCCCATTGCTTAGATGGGCTATAGGCACTAGCAATAATAAATAGAAACAAAGCATATAAACCCAACTCCTAGACCTCAGCTACGAAACAGCCTTAAGGTAAGGCTTCTTAACAAGCTCGGCAACCACACCCTTTTCACTAAATGAATGGTGTAGTGTGCTTAGTTTTAGTAGTACTAGTTGCAGTGTTTTCCCTGAGTAGAAAACGCTCAAAACTATATGGTATGGTCTTTACATCTTATTGCCTGTTTGCCTGTTTTTGCTGTT
Source organism: Ignisphaera sp. (assembly GCA_028275825.1). Classification (GTDB taxonomy): domain Archaea; phylum Thermoproteota; class Thermoprotei_A; order Sulfolobales; family Ignisphaeraceae; genus Ignisphaera. The sequence goes on from JAPWTX010000057.1 coordinate 6,197, forward strand.
TTTCTTCTCCTTCTCTTCATATACTCTTCTAAGTGTTAAGCCGTAGACTATGTATGCGTACATGTACAGCCTGTATGCTTCTGATCTGACCCAGTACTCAGCAATTGCTTTTCTACTGAGCTCCCTGAACTCCTCAGCTTCCTCAAGAGTGAAGTCCTTTGGGTTCTTCTCTAGGCACCTCTTTAGCTTCTCCCACTCCTCCTTAGTAAAGGGATTTGCTGTAGCTAGTGATGCAAGCCTTGAAGCCTCGTTCTTAAGCATTGTAGCCTCCTACTTACTAACAACACCCTTCATAGATAGGTACTCAACAAAGAACTCTTGATACGATGAAAACGCTCTGCCAAGCCTAGTAATCCTCGCATCAACGTGTTCCCTAAGCCCATCAAACCTCTCATCAACAGCTCCAAACCTCTCCTCTATAGCACCAAGCTTTCTACTCCATTCTATAAGTGGCATTGGCGTAGACTACTGAGAGTATTGCTGATAGTGATGGGATCACAATGCTTAGTATAGAAATTGCTAGCTCTTGACCCAAGCCAGCGTCCCTAAGGTGGTTACATGCCCAAGGCCCTTATAAACACTATGTACCTGTGCAACTCAGCTACCAGAATAATGTAACCACTCCCTCACCAATGCTGTGCGATGCATAGCATCACTATATTAAGGCTATACATCTTTTAATACATGTAGCTATTGTTGGGAACCCAAAATGTGTGGAAAGGTTGAATCCGCAGGTGCCTCTAATCATCTTAAGTTAGCTGAGAAGTTTTTGGCTGAGGGTAGGGAGCTGATTGATAAGGATCCTGTTCAGGCAAGTGAGAAGCTTTACAAGGCTGCTGAAGAGGCCGTGAAGACTATTGCAATAACTCTAAACATTCCAGAAGCTAGAAAAGCTGTTGAGAAGGGTAGGTGGACAACTGAGTTGCTTTTCGATGCTGTAGACGATATCTCTACAAAACTTGGTGAAGATATTCGTAGATTATGGCACACTGCTTGGTTTCTACATGTTGAAGGCTTTCACGAGGCTAGGCTTAGGAGAGAACATGTAGCTGTGAGGTACAGGGATATAGAGGTTTTAGTAGACTTAGTTAAGAAGATTATGCAGGAGGGTCTGTAATAGCTAGAAACTCATATGATCATATGTACCTAAGT
>JAPWTX010000058.1 GCA_028275825.1 Ignisphaera sp.
CAACAACAATAGCAATAGCAATAGCGCTACTAATAATAGGATTCGCAATAGGATGGATAACAAAAAGAAAATAACCAAAAACAAATAAAAATATTTTTTATTATTTTTACTTAAGGATCTATGTGAGGTGGAAATTGATCTATGAAGCTACATTCTGTAAAAAGTCTCTTGAGTTATATTGCTAAAAGATTTGCCTTGATGATAATAATGATTTGGGTTGGGCTTACATTGTCTTTTATCATATCGAGGCTGTTGCCTTTTAATGCAGCTGACTACTTGGTAAGTCAATTGGCAGCTGCAGGAAGTCAACTTAGTGCTCAAGATCTAGAGAATATGAGGAGGCAACTCCTTTCTTTATATGGTCTTGACAAACCATTGTTTGTTCAATACCTGGATTTTTTAAGAAACTATTTTGTGGGTAATATGGGTCCTTCATTTGCATATTTTCCAACACCAGTAAGAGATATCATTATTAATGCACTTCCTTGGAGTATTGTTTTACTTATGAGCGCTAGCATAATTAATTGGATCATAGGTAATGTTATTGGTGTTTTAGCAGCAATATCTAAGAAAAGAAATGTGGTAGCAGTACTAGAGAATTTTGCTCTTGTAACTGTGCCTATACCCTATGCTGTTTTGGGTTTGGCTTTTTTGATCGTATATGCATTGGTATTGAAGCTTCCTCTAACAATGTATGGACGTCCTGTTGCTGTAGGAGTTTCATTGGGTTATATACTTAGCATGTTTGAGCGAGCACTTGTGCCTCTATTAGGACTTGTTATTGTTGGCTGGACTGGTTCATTTCTCTATATGAAGAATTTGGCTGTAAGAATGATGCAAGAAGATTTTATAGTGTACAAAATACTTCAAGGAGCAAAAGATCGGCATGTCACAGGTATGGTATTTAGAAATGCCTTAATACCTCAATACACAGGACTTATTTTAGGTTTGACAAGAGTTTTTGCAGGTTCTATGCTCGTCGAATACTTGTTTAATTATCCAGGGATAGGACTGATATTACGTTCAGCAATATCCTCCGGAGACTTCAATCTCATGGTCGGCATAGTATCTATATCAGTAATAGCTGTGGCTATTGCTACATTTATACTAGACCTCACATATCCTTTGCTAGATCCAAGAATAAGATACCCAGGTGCAGGTTAACATGACTATTCTCAGAGAACTTCTTACAAATGTTAGGTTTGTTGTATGGTTTTCTATACTAGTTTTGCTACTAGCTTATGCATTTATTTATCCACAAACATTCTCTGTTAATCCTGTCCGTTGGTATCAGGTACCTGGAGCTCTGCCTCCATCTATGAACTTCCCCTTTGGAACCACCCTACTGGGCCAAGATCTATTCAAGTTAACTTCTCTAGCACTTTCAAATACCTTGCTAATAAGCTTCATTTCTGGTGCCATAGGAGTTGCAATAGCATTACTACTAGGTTTCATAGCAGCATTTACAGGTAGAATTATTAGCGGCATAACATCAACATTCATTGATATAATGTGCATGATTCCCGGCATCCCAATTTTAATGCTAATTTTATATGCATGGAGGGATAGGCTAACAATGCCACTAATAGGACTAATTTTTGGTGCTATTGGTTGGACATTTTCTGCAAGGATCTACAAAGGCTTATTTGAAGGATTAAAATCAAGGTTATTTATAGCATTGTCTCAGTATTCTGGATTAGGCCTAGCACAAATCATGATAAAGGATGTTATGCCCTATGTCATGAGATTTCTCATGGTAAATTTCATCGACATCACAATCTGGGCTGTGGGTAATGAGGTCACAATATCGGTTTTTGGTGCAATGAAAATGGATGAAGCAACCATTGGTACAACAATTTACTGGGCATTACAATATCAAGCACCACTACTAGGTATATGGTGGTGGGTAGTACTTCCAGTAGTAGTTCTAATTCTTGCAATAGCATCAATATATAACATAGCCATAACTATAGACAATGTAGTATTTGTTAAAAGGACTAAGATATAAGAGGGTGTGAGGTGAAGCTATGAATACTCACATAGTGCTTAGTGCTATCAACATCAGTGCTGATTACATATTGGACTCTAAGAGAGGGTTATACTTAAATGCTATAGACAATGTGAGTATAGATTTCAGATCTGATGAGGTAATTGGTATTGCTGGCGAATCTGGTAGTGGTAAGAGCACCTTAGTCAAAATATTATATGGAGCTGCATTTCCACCTTTAATAATTAGAAAAGGTAAGGTGTATCTATTTACAAAAGATAACAGCAAAATAGATATTACTAGCATAACTAGAGAGGAACTTCGCAAAAACATTTGGTGGAAACATATCTCTTACATACCTCAGAACGCCATGAACGTTCTAAACCCTGTTAAAAAAGTAAAAGATCAGTTCATTGAAGTGTTCAAATATCATGATGAGAGAATAGATGCGAAAGAAACTATAACAAAGATTAAGGAACTTTTTATGAGGCTTGGACTTCCAATAGAGGCATTAAATGCTTATCCTCATCAGCTTTCTGGTGGTATGAGGCAGAGGGTGGTCATAGCATTAAGCTTACTTTTTAACCCAAGAATAGTTATAGCTGATGAACCTACAACAGCTGTTGACGTCGTCACACAACTCGGAATTCTGAACTTATTGAAGGATTGGCAGAGAAACTCAAAGACAACTTTGATCATGGTGTCACATGACATGTCTGTGCATGCATACATGGATGATAGAATTGTTGTTATGTATGCAGGGAATGTTGTTGAAGTAGGCTCTAAAAATGATATATTCGAAAACCCCATGCATCCCTATACGAAATTGCTAATAGCATCCTTAATAAAAAAAGGAGAGAAAAAATTAAAGACAGGTATAGCTGGAGAGCCTCCCAACCTCTTAAATCCTCCACCTGGCTGCAGGTTTCATCCCAGGTGCCCGTTCGCCATGGATATCTGCAGAAGAGAAGCACCACCAATAGTAGAACTATCAGATGGAAAAGTTGTTAGGTGTTGGCTCTATGCAAGGAAATGAAAACAGTTTAAAAGTAGAGAGTGTATCTAAATACTATGGCTACGGGCTTTTAGGTCTAAAGAAGTTTAAGGTATTGGATAAGATATCGTTAGGAATACCTCTCAAGCCTCCAACAATATTTGCAATTGTTGGTGAGACTGGTAGTGGTAAGACAACACTGCTAAGAATTATCTTGAGAATGATAAAGCCAGATGAAGGTGTAGTAAAATATAAAGGTCTTGATGTATTCAAATTGCCTCGAAACGCAGTATCATGGTATCGTAAAGAGGTTCAACCAATTTTTCAAGACCCTTATGAATCTTTTAACCCGTTGAGAAGAGTGGACTCTTATATATTTGATGCAGCAAAGCGTATGGCAAAGGTTGATAAGGGTAGTATTGAGGAATATGTTGATGGTATTCTTAGGTATGTCGGTCTTTCTCTAGATAGGGTGCATGGAAAGTATCCCCATGAATTCTCTGGTGGAGAACTTCAGAGAATCGCTATAGCAAGAGCTATAGCTGCTAGACCAACACTTATTTTAGCAGATGAACCAGTATCAATGCTTGACGCATCTCTTAGAGTGAATGTCCTAAACCTATTTAAGAAGATAAGAGATGATTTAGGAACATCCATAATTTATGTGACTCACGACTTAGCAACAGCTTACTATATAGCCGATCAAATAGCTGTACTATATAGAGGATCTTTAGTTGAGCTTGGCTCTATAGATAAAGTTTATGAAAATCCAAGACATCCATACACACAACTACTACTTACATCAATTCTAGAGCCTGACCCAAAAATATCAGAAAAAATTAAACCTCTAAAATTATCAACAATAGAATTAAAAGAGTTCTTAGCACAAGGATGCAAATTTGCTTATAGATGTCCCTATGCATCTAAAAAATGTTTTGAAAAAGAACCACCAAATGTTACTATAAATGGAGTTATTGTTAAATGTCATCTTTATGAAAAATCTTAGAAAAACTGTTATTAAAGCACAAATATTTGACTTAAGGATCATTTGCAAGCATGATAATATTATTTCTTGCCTATAATAACTAAGTAATTAAGCTTGTTTTTTAGTTAAGCTAGATCAATTTGTTTAATAGTGTAATTATTATATCCAAAGAGAATTCTTTGAATGATCTATCTTTAACTACTTCCTCGATTATAGCTTCCATTGTACTATTAGTAATTATAATGAATTGACCATTAATTACAACTATAAGTATCTTAATACATGTACTCATGCTTAAATAATGAGGAGGGTACAACTTTAAGGATGATGAATTTCAAGATTTAAGAGTTTCCCCACCTCCTTAAGAGTACTAAGCCAGTGACCAAAAGTCATAGTAACGTGTTGAGAGCCAACATAAATCTCAGGTATCTTATTGATATCTCCGTTAATATTCATATGAATGATTATGCGACAATGTATGCCATCTTCACTACCCTTTATAATTCCCTCAGCGACAAACATTTTACTTAAAGATTTATCTATATTTAGCAGAGTCATTGGTTGGTTTATCTTAATATCAGCGTAAGCTGTAACCCCAAATCTTCTTCCATGATAATCACGAACTCTATACCTAGTACAAGCCATAGATAATGGAAGGACATCGTGTTCAATAGTTACTTCTCCTTTCTTGGCTCCGAACATGCCTTCACGATAACCAAAGTTACCCATAAGGACAGGCTGTCCACTACTAGCATGAAGTATGAGAGCTGATAACATGGCAGTGATGTCACCCTCACAACCACACATAATACCTTCGTCAATGAGTCTAGCGAAGGCTATACATGGAACAACAGGTCTCTCTTCAGTGAAGCGTCCACAGTTAATGGTTATGGCATTAGCATCCTCTCTATCGCATAGAAGGCGAAGTGCGAGATAAACTCTAGTAGCATCCATAAGATCCTTCTCCGTCGGCTCGACTACTTCAGCGAAGTCTTTCTTCCATTCTTCAAGCTTATTTCTCACAACTTCATCTGAGATACTGTCAAAAATCCTAAAAAACTCATTAGTTTCAACATGTCGAAATCTAACACCAAGCCTGTCCTCGATAGCAAAGAAATCCCAAGGCCCTTCAGGTGCGGAAAAAGAAGGAATCTCACCTATGTAGAGAACTTTACTCTGCTTCAGAAATTTCTTAACTCTCAAAGCCCTTACGAAATCCGTTATTTGTTTGGATTCTAACGATTCTATTTGTGATTTTGTCAATATCGGTAATCTATACCGTGAGAGAGCAAACATTTCCAAAGGCATACTTCCATAAGATCCAACTAAGAGAGCATCAACATCATAGGTAAGTTCTGAGGGTACTCTCCTCATATCCTTATGCTCTTTAATGATAAGAGGTGCACCAATCTCCACAAAATCTAATTGCTTTATTTTCTCTTTAAACTTTTTAATCATCTCCTGAGATGCTTTCTCTAGCTCCTCCACATGTGGAAGAGAAACTTTGGGAGTTCCAATAACATCAGACGACATTACACTTCCATATACATAACGATAATGATAAAGTCCAATGTAAATAGGTTTAATCTTCACAACCCCCCTCTTCAAATCCTCCATAAAGATCACCTTATAGGATATCTACCAAATTCATAAGCAGTCTTAAAAACTGTTACAATATTTTCTGGTGGTGTGGGTGGTTGGATGTTGTGTGTTGTTGCAAATATGAATCCGCCTTTTGGAGCAAATATTTTGATTAAGTTTTTAACATGTAACGCTACTTCATCTGGTTTTGCAAATGGTAAAACTCTCTGAACATCAGCACCACCACCCCAAAACGTTATCTGCTCACCATACTCCTTCTTAAGCTTCTCGGGATCCATACCTTTTGCAGACAGCTGTATCGGATTTATGATGTCTAATCCCGCATCAATAAACTCTTTAATCAGTGGAAATATAGCACCATCACTATGCAGAAATATGAACAACTTTGAATGTTTCTTGATATAGCTAAATAGCTCTTCATACCTATGCTTATACATTTCTCTAAACAGTTGTAGAGATATTTGAGGTCCTTCTTCAGTTCCAAGGTCGTCAGCAAAGCCTATAACTGTTATATACTCTCCTATATAATCTATAAGCTTCTTGACGTTATATAGTATAACATCCATTATGTGATCTAGGATAGCATTTGCAAGAGTTTTTCTGAGTCTCAGATCTGATAACCACCTTGTCCAGCCCCTCAGAGCTTGTGCCCATGCATGCACTCTACCGGCAAGTGAATATACTAAGACATACTCAGTATTCTTATGCAAATATTCCGCTTTCTTTCTTAGAAACTCTAAATATCTATCACTATACTTAAATGCATCCCAGCTAAAATCCTTTACATGATTAGTGGTACTTGCATTTGCTAACGGATTTATTCCATGAGAGTCTATAGGGGTGAATGTAAAGCTACTTCTAGATCCAATACCCAAGGTAATATCACGCAATCTAATTACATAATTACCCCCTTCGTCAACTATGTCAATAGATGATGGTATCTCTTCATAGAAATCGCCATAGCTGTGATGCCATAGCTTCCATAGGGAATCAATTATCTCAGCCTTACCTGTTTCAGGATCCTTGTTTAAGCACACCATGCATTGGTAGAAGGTATCTCTATAATAAATCTCTGTATTTGTTGGGGGAAGATGCCTATTTACATCAATGAAATCAGTATGGAAAAACTCTAGTAACTCTGCATCTACATCAGTAAGCTGCGCTACAACATCTTTAACTCTAGCAGGTCTATCCTTAAGCCTAAGAAACCTTCTCAAATCCCTATAGCATGCAGGGTTAACTGTTGAGACATGTGTTGATCCAAAATCTATGGGAATTCTATCAGGTTCTTCATGCCTTAGCGCTACTATAACCCTTTCACGAGATTTCATAAAATTCATGGAAGAAGCACCACAATTCTCATCTAAGTAGGAAACTAATAAATACTATATATCTTAATTATATATAACCTATATCGATATTTGATTACACATAAACTTTGTTAACTTTATATACTTTTCCGAAGTATTAAATAGATGAGGTGTTAGAATGAGTTATCCTTTAAATCTTAGAAGATTTGTGGTACATGAAGAGGTTGGGATGGGACAGAACCAGTTTAGATGCTTTTACATAGCCT
>JAPWTX010000017.1 GCA_028275825.1 Ignisphaera sp.
GTGATTTAGACATGGAGATTCTCTTTAAATTTATAAATGCATGAGATTGTGTAGAGTTGTCTAGGGTGTAAAATCTGTGGGTTTTGAGCATCTTGGGCACACAGCTGATATTTTGATAAAAGCTTGGGGGAGGGGTTTGGAGGAGCTCTTTGAATACGCTGCTAAGGGCATGTTTGAAGTTATTACTGATACTGCGAAGGTTGAGCCAAGGGTAAGCATATCCATACGCATCTGCGGTTTTGATTTAGAGAATGCTCTCTACAAATGGCTTGAAGAGCTACTGTATTATCATGATAGCAGGAATCTTGTTTTCAGCAGATTTGAGGTTAGCAGAATTTATGAGTTGATTGCTGAAGGTGAGAAGCAGATTTGTGTTGAGGGCATTGCTAAAGGTGAGGAGTTTCAGCGAGGGAAGCACGAACCTAGAACAGTTGTTAAGGCTATTACATACCATGAGATGAGAATTTGGAGTGAGGGTGAAAAATTATACGCGACATTTGTTGTAGATATATGAGCTCCTGTACCCTGATAGAAGAGGTTGCAACCCTTTGTTCATGGTTTTACCGTTCTTTTGAGGCTATGAGCTTTTAAATTCTATGTGTTATTCATAGTCTTTGTGACTCTCTATGAAGCCTATAATTGTTGTGCCTTTCGCTTCTGAGATCCATGGCAAGGAGTATTACGCTAATGTGCTAGAGGTTTTCAGGAAGCATTTTAGCAGGTATGGTATAGATTTTCACAGTGGTATTGTGACCAGTGTTGAGGAGGCTGAGAGTCTTGGCAGAAGGTATCAAAAATTTTTGCCGCTAGCCCTCGTGTTGACTGGTGGTGTGAGTAGTCTCGTGCATAGGTTTGCTACTGGTGGTTCTATAGATAGGGTGTTTATTGTTGCTCATAGTGAGCATAATAGCCTCGCATCTGCTATTTCTGCTAGGGCTAAGCTAGAGCGTGATGGTATTGCTGCTGGGCTTTACTGGTGTAATGAGTACTATTCTCTGGACTGTGAGAGCACTATTGATAGGATTATGAGTGTTGCGAAAGGTGTTGCACAGGTTTTGGGCTCTAGGGTTGCTGTTGTTGCCAATAGGGATAAGGGTGAGGTTGAGGAAACATTTGAATCTAGGTTTGATTCAACAGTAGACATTATTCCTTTGGAGCAATTCGCTTCAATGATGGACTCTGCTAATAGTGATAGGGTAAAGGAGGCTATAAATGAAGTTGAGAAGAGCTTTGAGTTTGAAGCCTCTAAGCAGGCTTTGGAAAAAGTTGCAAGAATTTATATAGCCTTTGAAGAGCTGGCTAATAAAGGCTACGACGTGGTCTCCATAGACTGTTTCCCATTTATACTAAAGTATGGAGTCACACCTTGCATACCCCTCTCACTACTAAACAGCAGAAACATTGTTGCTGTCTGTGAGGCTGATCTCCAAGCAGCGCTGGGTATGGTGATTGCAAGGACTTTGACTAAGAGGAGTGGTTGGATAGGGAACTCCACCTCATTCAAGTCTAACAAGGCCATGCTAGCACACTGCACCATAGCCCTAGACCTTCTCAAGGGAAAGGCCATTGCCATGCAGCACTTCGAAACCTCTGCACCCTACGCTGTGGTTGGGGAGGTTGAAAACAGTGTTGTGACACTAATATCTATTGACAGAGACTTTACAACGCTTTTCATGGAGAGGGGAAGAGTTGTGAAATCAGGGCTCTTAACTTATGCTGCTTGTAGAATGCAGATGATGATAGAATTCGATGTGCCTATAGAGGTTGTCCCGAGGTATGCTCCTGCAAACCACCATGTGGTCATGGTTGGAGACTGGGTTGAGGAGCTTAGAGAATTAGCATACATGCTCAACATGGATGCTATTATGTATAGCGAGCTCTTAGCATAACCCGTGGTGATAAGATGAACAACGCCTCCAGACCTAGGAACTTTTACTACCTCTTACATCCAAGACCTGTTGTAGTGATAATAACTCTCTGCGAGGGTGGAAAAGTCAACGCTATGCCAGCCTCTTGGATAACACCAATATCTGAAGAACCTCCAGCCCTGGCTGTGGCAATAGATAGAGAAAACTATACATTTAAATGCATTGAGCAATTAAGAGAAGCAACATTTAACATACCATCGCAGGAACATGTAAACACTGTTTATGGGCTTGGAACAGTCAGTGGAAGGGAGGTGGATAAGGTGAAGATGTTCAGCCTCAAGCTTGGAAAAGCAAGCAAAGTCTCAGCACCCATATGGCTAGACGCAATAGGATGGATAGAGGGTAGGGTAGTGAACAGAGTCGACATTGGCGAAACCGCATTATACATCTTTGAAGTGCTAGACTACTACGCAAAACCAGATACGGTATCTGAATGGGGCTGGAGACTAGACAAAACCAGCCCCCTACATCACGGAACAGGAAGGGGATTCCACACAGTAGGAAAACTAATACTAGCATCAAAACCAAAGCAATAGCCCTTCACAACTCTTAAACTAATACAACATTACAACATTTAAAACGCGTTTTAAGATAGGAATGAAAAACAGAACTCGAACTCAATACACTATACTTTATGGCGATGAAAGAAGAGAAACAAATCCATTTCAACATCTCCCTGAGCTCCACAACTGAAAGCCTCTCCCTTTAACATAGGGAGGAAGTCAGACTCATTTACAACTGAAAGCCTCGCCTTTTAAGGCGGGGATGGGTAGAAAAGCTTATAAACTCTCTCTATCTAATTGCCCTCAGTGATGAGTATTAAACTCTTTGAGCCATTGACGATGATAAACAGCCTACTCATAACCCCGAGTCCCAAGAGGGATAGGGGTAATGTGCTGGAGACCCGGCCCGGGATTAAACCCTCAGGAAGAGGGGATGTAATCCCAAACCTCCCCGCTCTAGGGAACCCTCACACTTCAGGGCGGGGAGGAGGTCAGATAGAGCTTTATGAACCCTATAAGCACAAAATGCTACTTTGGGCTGTTTCGTGGCTGATGTCTAAGAGTTAGATTTATAATCTCCAATATTACTACTGTTGTTAATGAGGGGCAATGCCCCAATAAATCGGTGTAACAACTCCCAATGAGCTTGTGCAGCTAGCCCCAATGCCCATTGAACCCTCTTCAGAAGGTAACAGTGCCACCACTGAAGGGATGGGTGAGGAGAAAGTTCCCAGATGCAACAAACAAACATGAAATGATGGGAATAGGTATCTAGAGAGAAATGGATCTCTGATTGCCTCAAATGCTTTGTAGATGACGGATATAAATATGGATAGATGTAGGGAACTTGTGAACCACCTAAGGGAGGTCCTAGCCTTTTAGAGTGGGGAAGATGTCAAATATGGGTGGGAACTGGAAGTTGCATCCAGTGCTAATCCTATTTTTAATAAACTTGGTATCAGTATTGCTTAAACTGATAAGCATGACTGGCACAAATGCGTCAAGTGTTTTTATTGATGCACTTAACGATATTGGTGACATGGTTGGGCTTGGTCTTCTTCTTCTTGGGCTAAGCTATGAGAGAAAGAGGCAAAGCATATACTATCCTTTTGGTAGGCGTAGAGCTGTATACATCTTTACACTCCTTTCATTGATGATTTTCAGCGGTCTCATTTTTGCAGTAGCAATATTCAAAGTTGTTGCAATTATGTCAGAGACTATATCAATTGATGTGAAGCCCTATTCGCAATATGCTTTCTCACTAGCATTTCTCATTAATATTACAGGCTTTGCAATCGTTTTTCTATCTCTGCTAGACAAACAAAGAGACCCTACTCTCTCAAGTAGTTTAATAGATTCGGCTAGTGATGTTAGTGGAAGTATAGTTGCGCTAATCACGCTAATAACACGTAACCCTGTGCTGGATATGCTAGGAAGTCTCATAATATCTGGTGTAATTCTTGTTTCGGCAATTAGTCTTGGGTATAGATACTTTCATGTATTAATTGGAAGAGCTCCATCAAAGGAGGTGCTTATGAAGATTATAAGTAAAGTTCTCGAGTTTAGGGAGGTTAGAGATGTGAATGTGTTTAATGCAATTATGATAACAGAGGATGAATATATGCTCATACTCGAAGTTGAGGTTGATAAGGATATGGAGGTTGAAGATGTTGAAAAACTTTCTACACAGATTGAGATTGAGATAAGGAAACTTGAGCCAAAGTTTAAACATGTTATCATAGAGTTTGTGGGAGAGAGGACTGGGTCTAAAACCTATAAAGAGATTCTCAAGCAAATTGAATCTCATGAATAAAGCTTCAAAAATGTAGCAAAACTGCTTCAATATGGAGATGAAAACAGTGCTTCAAGAGCTCTGATTTGATGTTCTTGTATAGTAAATGTTGCTAACTATGTTAATGTTTTCAAGCTGTGATTATTTTTACTGGTAGTGCATGCACAGAACATGATATGCATGGATCGAAGGATATAGCAATTCTCTTGGCTATGGCTATAGAGCTGGCATCAGCCTTTCTTCCACGTATAGCTACTGTTGCTATATCACTCATAGCTGCCAGGTTTTGGGCTGTTGGCGTTATTATGTCACATACTTTCACCTTTCCTATATCGACTATATACCTGTGGTAGAGTATTCCTCTAGGAGCTTCTACAGCATATTCACATACAGCACCACTTTTCGTAGATGCAATACTGCTGGTATTTGTTATTGCACTGCTTTTGAATGTGTCTAGGTATTTTTCAAGTGTTAGAAGAGCATCGTAAGCCTCTGCTATGCGGGCAACATAACTATGCATTATGCTATGCAGTGGGGGGCTCCAATCATACATCTCCACAAAGTCTCTAACCTCTTTAGATAGCTTGCTATAGCTTTGATTAAATCTTGCAAAAGGTCCTACAACAAAGCTTTCAACACCTTTAACCCTGTAGTGTAATGCTGTTGAATATTGCACTTGCATTGCTCTTGAGATGCTCTTATAGAATTCAGCAACGCTATACACATCCCCATCTAAACTCACTCTATCACTAAGGTGTGGATATTCAGATGATGAGCTATATAGCGAGACTTGATGAATCTTTACATTCTGAACTACATCAGACGGCTTAATACTTAGCACAAAACTGGCAAACTCTGTAAATGCCTTTATTACCATAGCTATTTCCTTTTCAAGCTTTTCCACATCGCTTTTGTCCGGCACCCTATAAACCCCACCTATCTTTATATTGACAACATTGTGAAACCTTCCACCAAACACCTCCATGGCTTTTCTCGACCACATCAACACATCTTGAGCATACCTTGAAATTTGAGGATTCCGTTGTAGGAATTCTGCAAATGACTTTGCTTGTGCAATTTCCGGCAGGTTCATGTAGAACACGTGAATCACATGACTCTTTACTCTTTCCGCTAGATGCAAAGCCGCTCTAAGCATGCGAATCTCAGGATCTACCTCTATACCAAGACATTTTTCAAAAGCTTCTGCAGCAACAAGACTATAGGAAACCCCACATAAGCCACATACCCTACTCACAATATCAACTACTCTCTCCGCATTCCTCCCAACCACAATGTACTCGAAGAACCTCGGCGCTTCAGAAATCTCATAAAACACGTTTTCTACATAACCACCTCTCTCTACAACTAGTATACCGCCCTCTCCCTCAACCCTGGTCAACACAGCCTTCATGCTTCCCCACCTCTCATAATTGCCGAATATACCTTAAAACCATAGCCTTTGAGAAGAGCATCAATATCATCCCTATCCATGCCCAACTCTGCTAAGCGACGTGAAAAAGCTTCAAGCTTCTCTCTATTCAAATCAAAATATTTAATTCCATAGCACCCATAACACCCCCTACCAAAAGATGGGCAAATAGCTCCACACCCACTAACAGTTACTGGACCTAGGCATGGAACTCCTCTTGCAACCAACACACATTCTAACCCCCTTCTCTTACACTCAGCACACACAGACTCATGAACCGCTATGGGAAGACCTCCAAAAGCGTATTTCCTCAGAAATGACGTCAGGGCACTGCCATTAATAGGACAGCCTGGGATAACAAAATCCACTTTTATAACATCAGTAACAGGCTTTACATCACTATAAACCTCTATGTACTGAGGCTCTGCATAAACAGCTTTTTTAACATCATTTACATCACTACCCACCCTCAAGCTCTGTACACCCCCCATAACAGCGCATGTCCCTATAGCCACCACAAACCCTGCCTTAGCTCTAACACTTTTCACAAGCTCTTCCTGATGCTTATTAGATATAGAGCCCTCTATGAAAACTATATCGACACCCCCCATTTCCTCAACATCTACAAGCTCCGTGAAGTACTCAATTCTATACTTACTAACTATATCGCTAAATGTAAAGGCATACACAATTTCATTTATGCAACCAGAGCACGAAGTTAATTTGACTACAGCCACTCTATACATCTATATCCCCTCAACCCACAGGTAATCCTCAATATCGCTATACCTAAAAACAGGTCCATCTCTACAAACAAAGTAGTGACCAAATTGACAAGTACCACAAACACCAATACCACACCTCATTCTTCTCTCAAGCGATAGATATATATCTTCCTTTCTAAATCCCCTCCCTAGAAGCTTCTTAACAGCCACCCTCATCATGACCTCAGGGCCGCAAACAAAAACTACAGAATTCTTTATATTCACATCTATGTTGTTTATCAAATCCGTGACGAAACCCACATGATGCACCCACCCATCTGCAGGGGTGTCTGAAGATAAAAGCAATTTGGTGTTCAAAATTGCGCCATACTTATCAAGCTCATATTTATAGGGCATATCTCTAGGAGTTCTAGCACCAAGCAGTATATTCATTCTTCCAAACTTCTCACGCTCACGCTCAACATACTTTATTATCGGTCGTAGAGGTGCTATTCCAATGCCTCCACCAACAATAGTTATGTCCCTGCCCTCAGCATCCTTCAAAGGCCATCCATTTCCATAGGGTCCTCTAATACCTATGAAAGATCCTATCCCCAATCCCAAGGTAATAGCCTTCGTCACAGCACCCATAACCCTAACTGTGTGTTCAAGTAGAGTATAACCATTTCTAAATATCGGAAGATTTGATAGTGATATAGGCACCTCGCCAAGCCCATAAACATACAACATGTTGAACTGCCCAGGCAAAATCTTGAACTCTCCATCAAATTTCAAGAAGTAGGTATATATCCCAGGAGCTTCTTCTACCTTATTAACAACCAATGCTTTTCTAAACACAAATGGATTAGCTGTGTAATTGTCTTTCTGAAGCTCCACCTTCATCGAGTTCCCCCCTCGACCAAGAGATTTAGCGTATCTCTCAAATCAACTCCAAGAGGACACCATGTTATGCACCTCCCACAGCCAACACACCCAACGTCACCCACTTGCTTTGGGTAGAACAGGAACTTGTGTAACACAAAGTGTCGATACCTTGTATACAGCTCTTGCCTAAAGTGACCTCCTGCTACAAGTCCATAGGTATAGGTGAGGCAGCCCAGCCACATCCCAATTCTCTTACTATAGCCTTCCTCAACAATATCATTTATCTCAGTACAAAAACAAGTTGGGCACACATAGTTACAGTTTCCACACCCTACACAATTAGATGACACCTTCTCCCAAAAACTCTTATCACCAATCCTTTCCTTAAGAGCTTTTTGCAGTTCCTCGACTCTCGAAATCCTGCTGTTCATCATGGAAATAGCGTTGGCAACCATTTCAAAATACGCTTTAACATGACTATCTTGAGCTTTTTGAAGCCCTGCTTTAACCAATATCTTTTCCCCCAATGAACTGCCATACTTAAAAACTAAGGTGTCTTTGTAAAGCCTTGCATAAGCTATATCAAAACCACTCGATATAGTGGGACCTGCTTTTACAGCACTACAAAAACATGTTTCTCCAGGTTCTAAGCACTCTTCAACAATAATCGCCTTTATAGAGTCCCTTCTCTTGGTATACACAGGGCTCTTACCATATAGAATGCCATCGAGAATGCTCATGGCTTTCCTATCACAAGGCTTAATACCGAGAAACACAACGCCCATCTCTCCATCACCATCTTCCACAATTTCATAGCCTTGAGAAACTGTTAAGATGCTGTGCTCAGGAGGTAAGAGAAATGCTTTGGGGGAGCTGAAGCTATGTCTAAACCTATACCCAGTTGATGAGATTCTGAAGTAACCAGGTTTCTGAATATCTGCTACTGTAGTAGGAATCTCGTCGAAGTCTTTCATCTCACCAAATTCAATCCTATCATTATGAAGCTTATAGCCAAAGAGCCTCACACCACCTAAATCCTCCTGCAGCAACTTAACTACAGTCCCAAGATCTTTGAAACCGCCAACAAAAAGATTGCAATTATTACCACATAGCTCATTAGTATTCATAGTACTGCAACTCCACACCTTCTTTGCTAGCCCTGTGTTTAAAAGCCTAGTTTCTAACATAACGTACTTAGCTTTGTGTAAATAACATTCATTATCCATGTACGAGATGTTGCATGTGGCATCTGAAGAATGCTTAAATTACCTTTTACTACTACTAGCTGCAGGATGATTTGTTCTAGCCAGTCTGAAGCTCGATGTGATGATCGGACCACGAAATGACTATGTGAGCACAATGCTTTTCCTAATATACTCATCGACATGCTCAGCCTCTAAGAACTCCTTCGCGTCTATGATAAGAGCCCCTGCACGCTGATTACCGTAGTACCCCTTCATTGAGAACAGTGTAAGCACCTTCCCTCTATGATTAAGCTTGTACCCCTCACAAGGTTCATGACCCCTGATAACAATCTTTGCATCAACCTTCTTTAAAAACTCTTCAGTAACTTTGGATCCCCAGAGCAGTCCTGCACCCCTAATAAAGTTGAATTCGTAGTTCTCAATATCTTCACTTGGATCGCTCCATAAAACCTCTTCATAATCCTCCTTACCCACATTCAGCATATCTTCAGTGTTGCTGTACTTCAGCATTCTTGTTACTGGTGGTCCTCCATGGAACGCTACTAATCTTCTCGGCATGTAGAGTATGAGGGGCAGTGATTCAAATACCTTCTGAAGCGAGGTATAGAGTTGTTCTGCATTGGAAGGCCCGAATAGTTCTATGAGTCTATATGGAAAGTCGTGTGGCGATGGTACAAGGTGTGGTGGAGGCTCGTGGTTGCCCCTCAGCAAAACTACTCTATCTCTCCAACTAGTTTTTAGTAGTGCTACTAGAGCTAGTGTTCTGATCTGCTCCTCTCCCCTATCAACATAATCGCCGAGGAAAACTATGTAACCTCCATTTCTAAGAACATTAAAAGCATCTGTTTTTTCCAGTATGTCAAGCAATGTATAGAAATCCCCATGAACATCACCTATAAACACCGCCTTACAGTTGCAATCCAGTTTAATATACTTCTTCCCATCTCGTAGATTCAGCTCAAATAGCAACTCATTTAACATATCTTCTATAAGTACTTCAAGCTCTGCATAGCTTCTAACAATAAGCTCAACTTTTGATATATATCCATCCAGTTCTTCGATCAAGTCATTTAACCTGCAACAGATATTTATTGCACCTAATCAAACAAAGTATACTTGCTAAAAGTTAAAAATCTGTGAAGCTCCATGCCTTTGGTGAGAGCACTCACAATATTCATACCCGTTCATAGCTGGAGAGCTGAAGAAATTACAGGTACTTCAGTGGCTTTAGCAGAGCGTGTGCTTAGCTGTGCAGAGAAGGCAAATTTGAGTGCATGGACCAGTAGAATTGTTTTGCCAGTCATACCTCAAATAGCTCTAGAGTGTAGTGATGTGAAGCGAATAGCTAAGGAGGTTGGAAGCGTGTTGAAGGATAAAAGAGTTTTAATCGCTTTTCCTCTGAGTTATGAGCATAAGTGCCTAGCTGAGGCCAGGGATCTTCTAACCCTGGAAAATGCCTATATATCAACAGCATGCTCTACAGCAGAATGTCTTCAAAGAGTTTACGAAGCTGTTTACAGTGCTAAAAATGTTGAGCCAGATCTATTCACACGTTTTGCAATATCTTTTGGCACATGGTTAGAGACACCATATTTCCCAGCTACAGCAAATATTTCGAATACTGCTGGCTTTAGTCTCTCCCTACGCTATGTAGATGTTGTTGCAAATGCTATTACTGGGGATAAGGAGACCCTCTTCGAGTTTCTCAAAAATGTTGGTGAAAAGGCTGAGGCTATAGCGTCATGCAGCTCTATTCCATTTCTTGGCATAGACTTCTCGTTATCTCCCTGGATAAACAATGATGAGAGTGTGGCTTTGTTGGTGGAGTCTCTTCTCAAAGCCCCATTAGGGTCTCTCGGAACTCTAAATGCTTTGTATAATCTCAACGCCTTGATAAAGGCATTGCCAAAGAGGGTTGGAATCAGACATACAGGCTTTAACGAAGTTATGCTTCCCGTAGCTGAGGACTCTGTGCTTTCCCAACGTGTGAAAGAGGGGTTTGTCAGAGTAAGGGATTTGGTGAGCTATAGCTTTGTGTGTGTTGCTGGCTTAGACATGGTTGCATTACCGCGTGGAGTTGATGTACTTATGCTTGCAGGTGATATGCTTACAGTGCACAGGGTTAAGGGTAGGGTTGTGGCTATGAGGGTTATACCAACAGATCTAGAGGAGGGAAGCGAGGTTAGGTTGAGGAACTTTGGAGCTACATATGTAGCAAAGATGTGATGCAGTATGTCCACAATGTACCCAGAATTGGCAAATACTTTAATTAAGCTCAGGGAAAGACTTTACAGCTCTGTGAAAGAGCAGAAAAAGAGTGTTGCAGAAGAGCTTGTCAAAGTTGAATGGGTTTCGCTATTGGAGAGTGAGGCGAGCAAATGCCGAAGCATTGCAGCAGTGGACTCCAGCTTCATACTTATTGAATCCAGAATACTCCCGCTATACGCTATCCAAGGAATTTCACAGATGTTTGTAATTGATGGAGGAAAAATTGCTATGAAATTCTCTAATAGGTTTTGCGATGCTGGAGTGATGGAGGTTGTGACAGGGAAACATGCAAAGAGATCGTACTTCAAAAAAGCATTGACTATGTATGCCTACTCACTCGAGCTAGAATCCATGGAGAAATTATTAAGAGATTCGCCTGCAGATCTAGCTCTCTTTGACGGCTCTCTTCTCTCCTTCATGCTGACGCGAAGAGATATAGCTGAGTTTGTGAAGCTGAGGAACTTGGAAAGCGAGATAAAGCTGAGCGAATTGCTCAGAAGCAAAGTAAGGCTTATAGAGAGTCTTGTAGAGAGGTTTACAGTGGCCTTCGTTGCAAAATCTAGCTCTGTAAACTTCTACAAACTGAGCTACACAGATTTTCAGCTCTTTGAACTGGCTAAAATCCATGCCATGAAGCCCTATAGCAATCCTGGATACAGCAAGCCTGTGGACATTTCAATGAGTGGAGAGATCCTGAAATTTCTAGGGTTGAGAGAAACATCAATAAAGGGCTTCCTAGTAACATATGTTAGGCTTGGCACAGGCTCTCAAGTGTTTCAGCTCTCAGTGCCCTACATAGAGAAGAGACCTGATGTGAATGACATGGTGTCGTGCATCAAGATGTTTTCTCCAGCTGGATACCCACTACCACTAGAAACAGTTCATAGACTGAGCAAGCTGTCTAGAAGAACATTAAAAGAGTTCCTCATCAGAATAGGCATGCCTATAGCATCTGGCAGAGAGATCTTAGAAATATGATTTAATTAGATAAGCACTTTGCATACTTCAAAACCTCTTCAACATAACCTCTGAAGTGTGGGTATGGCATAAAACCTACTACAGCATCAACAGCCTTTCTATCCACAATTGTAATGGTGGTAGGAGTAGAGTAAACCCCAAACTCCTCTGCTACTTCTGGCACATAGTCAGCATTAGCCTCTATAAATGCAGCCATTCCACCAAACTCTTTAGCAACTCTAGCAAAAATAGGTTTAAACATTTGGCAGTAAGGACAGAACGTGGTTGTAATCAATACGAAGATTACTTTGCATCTAGATAAAGCATCTGTCAACTCCTCATAGCTCCTAATAGATTTAAATCCTGCAAATGCTTTGCAACATTTAACACTCCTTGTCTCACTAGGTTTCCTCACAAATTCAACTGTAATCCTATTGAGCACCTCCCTTAACTCAGGCTCTACCTCAGCTTCGCCTTGCTCCACCATTAAACACCAAAAATTTTTCCCCTTAGCTAGGTTTAAAAGCTCTAGCTCTATGAACCGCCATGAAGCATACAACATTGCTACTTTTTCACATCTCCATGAATTTATATTTGCCAATACTGTTGCAATTTATAATTCATTGCATTACCAAAGTGAGTTGCACATATTAGTAAGTTTAGCTATGCTATATCCATGTTAGGGTTCAGAGGTCTTGATTATCTTATGGTAAGATCTCTGCTTGAGTGCCTTACTTATGTTGACTCAGTGTCCTCCTATATTCAGCTATTTGAAGCTAAAACTAGGTACGCTGATTTAACTAGTCTTGCTAGTAGATACTACATAGTTGTTCATGATGTGCTATACCCTGTTGCAGTAGAGCTTGACACCCCCCTTACACTGCGTGTTTTTCTAGAACCCATAACAACTCTATATATTCAGGAAAACAAGATATATGCACACATAAGGTTAAACTATTTGGAGAATCACTTCAGAGACCTTGACTTAAGCAAAATACCTGTTATTAATGTAGATGAGAATGAGAAGCTAAGCATACTTGCCGCCATATCCATAGCTGACAAGATTGTTTCCATGCCTAGCGAACGAAGCTTGCTAAAGGTTTTGCCAGGAAACTTGAGAACATATATTGAAGCTGCTATCGATATGCTTAGAGCAGGCAATAAAAAAGAAAATTCGATAGTGAGACAGGAAGGGGGTAAACAGAGAAAGATTTTAGAATATGTTCTGTGGCTAAGCAGATCACCACATGAAACAATTAAGGAGATTGACTATGTACTTGGGCTCACAACAAAAGCTCTACAAATACGCTACACAGCCTTTGACATAGAGGTGAAAAGCGGTACAAAAACAGGTTTTGCTGAAGCTGTAAACTATATAGAGAGGCTGCTGCCAATCAATACACTGATGTACATAGAGAGAAACACAACAAAAGCACAGAGAATTATTGGCGTAGCAGCCTCAATGATCTAAAACAGCTATAAAACTTATTTCTACTGATTCATACCAACTAATATGATGAACATCTAGAAATATAATAGAACCACTTTTTAAATAGGGATGGAAGAAAACCAAAGCTCTTCTAAAATAACAATGAGCTGTCTCTGTTCAACTGAAAGCTGTTGTTTATAATGTTTTGCACTCTTTTAAGACCAGTTTCAAGCTCATCACACCTCCCCAAACTCCTCCACCCTTCTTGAGCTGATCTCAGAGACTCAGGATAGACATAAACACATGAGCTTTGTAGAGCTCATAGATCTTCTCATAGCTCTATGAAGTCTTACAACTGAAAGCCTCGCCATTTATAGCAGGGATGAGTAGAAAAGCCTATGAACTTCCTCTACTTTGATTGCTCTTGGTGATGAGTAATTGAAAATGTTGTTGCCTCTAAGCATTTGGATGCTGGATTGACAACCACATGAACTGGTTGAAATGTGGGATCTCTGACCATCTCGAATGCTCCTCAGATGACATATATAAACATGGATAGGAGAACCAGTGAACCGTTCCGAAAGGAGCCGCCCAGCACTTCAGGGTGGGGAGGAGGTCAGATATCTAGAGTATGTGGGTGTTGTGAGCAATTATGAAAGCTGTAGAGCTCATCTGGGTAAGGAGGCTGGTTTTATTCAATTCTTGTTAATAAATTTAGACTCATCTAAATTTATTAGGCTTGCAATTTCTTTATATCTTGGCAGATGGTGAGGAGTCTCAATGAGTATGCTGAAGAATATGTGTAAATATGTTGTGGCCGTTGTTGGGCAGCCGAATGTTGGAAAGTCAACGCTTTTCAATATACTTACAGGTAGAGTAGAGAGAGTAGGTAATTTTCCTGGAACCACTGTAACTATGAATGTTGGTACGCGAGTTTATGGAGGAGAGAGTATATGCTTTGTTGATTTGCCGGGGATCTATGGACTTAAAGCTGTCTCTTCTGATGAGAAAATTGCGCGGGATTTTATTATATGGGGTGACTGGGACGCTATTCTAGTGCTTGTCGATGCTACTGTAGGTGTGAGTGGGTTCTACCTTCTAGTGCAAGTGCTTCAGTTTACTAAGAGAGTTGTAGTTGCTTTGACAAAATGGGATGCGGTACAGAAGCAGGGTATTGATGTAGATTTGGAGAGATTGAGAAAAGTGTTTGGATTACCTATTGTAACTGTTTCTGCTTTGAAAGGTGAAGGAATTGAAGAACTCCTAGAAGCAGTAATGTCTATGATTCGGTCTCCAGAGTCTTCTAACGACGGTCTATATATAGATTATGGCCCTCTAGAGCCATTCCTCACAATACTTACTGAAGCTGTGAAACAGAGGGCTGTGGTGAGACAGGGAATTGCGTTGAGAGGGGCAGCTGTTTTGATTGCCATGGGCGATAGGGATCTTGCTAAAAGACTTGGTTTAGATTTGGAGCACACATATGCAGAAGTATTGGCAAA
Source organism: Ignisphaera sp. (assembly GCA_028275825.1). Taxonomy (GTDB): domain Archaea; phylum Thermoproteota; class Thermoprotei_A; order Sulfolobales; family Ignisphaeraceae; genus Ignisphaera. The sequence goes on from JAPWTX010000017.1 coordinate 14,603, forward strand.
GGTTAGAGAAGCTGTAGGAGGTGATATAGAGGAGTACATTGCTGATAAAATAGATGTGTTTCTAGAGGAGGCCATAGGCAGTGCCATGAGGTTTAGAGCTGGGTATCGCGAACCAGTTGCAATACCAAGAATTTTTCGAAACCCTGTTACAGGATTTCTAACCTCATTTGCTATACTCCTCTCAGCAATTTTCACTGCTTTTGCCATAAACACGGGCTTTCCCTTTACAACAATTCTTGAAATGCTTGGGCAAAGCAGTGTTGCTACAGCTCTAGAGAGATATACGATATCAGGTATTATAGGCATGACCTTCGATTACTTGAAGGTGTTAGTACACAACGCTTTAGATTCTTCAAACTCTGTATTAGCAAGTCTCTTAGCAGATGGTGTTATTGAAGGTGTTGGTGTAGTAACTTCCTTCATGCCATTAATACTCATAACACTAGCAATAATGTCAGCTATAGAAGACTCTGGCCTTGGCCCACTCATGGCTATAACGCTTCACAGACTCTTTGCCAGGTTTGGGTTGAGTGGTAGGGCTGTGTACCCAATGTTCATATCGCTAGGATGCAATGTGCCAGGGGTTATAGCATCTAGAGCTGCTCTTGACGATGTTGAGCGATTTGGTATAATAGCCTCTGCGTCTTTTATACCATGCCAAGCAAGACTTGTGGTAATGCTAGCCCTTGTAGGCTATATCCTAGCTGGATACCCACTCCTCCAGGCCATAACCATTGTTGGGATTTACTTTGGTGGTATGATACTCTACCTAATCACAGCTAAGCTATTTAGGAGAGCCGTATTTAGGGTGAAGAACCCTCCTGAACTCTTACTGGAGATACCAAGACTTAAAATACCTAGTCTAAGGGTTGTGTGGTGGAATAGCTGGGCACTCACAAAACACTTTGTGATTAGAGCTGGAACAGTGCTAACACTACTCGTAGTTGTTGTATGGAGCTTAACACATTTCGGTTCACAAGGCTTTATAACAGATCCATCTCAAAGCTTTGCTGCTGGTATTGGAGCTGCTATAGGTAATGCAATAGCCCCGCTATATAGTTTGCCTCCTGAAACCAGTTGGAAGATAGGGTTTGCATTGCTCGCAGGATTCATAGCCAAAGAGAATCTATTAGCAACACTAGCAGTTTTAACTGGTGTTGAAGAGGGGAAGACAGCAATCGAACAACTTGGAATTACCCTACCTCAAGGACTAGCACTACTAGCCTTCTTCATGTACTATGTGCCTTGCATGGCCACTGTCGCAACAATATATGGTGAAACAAAGAACTTAAAATTAACACTTCTAGTAGTAGCTTATATAATTGGTATAGCATTAACCCTATCACTAGTACTCTATAGAATAGCTGTGATCCTCCATTGAATAACCCTAACAACTTTCAGTATATAGACCTTGAGGCGAGATATATGATCATACCTCTATCCAAAGCCCCTACAAATAAAATAGCAACAATTATTCAAGTAAATACAGGGCCTGGATTAAAGACGAGGTTGCTAAATATGGGTTTTGTGAATGGCGCTAAGTTGAAGGTCCTAGAAAATAATGGTCACCATATAGTAGTTGCACTAGAAGGTGGCTCTGGTAGAGTTGTAGCATTATCGAGAGGCATTGCAATGAAAATCCTTGTAGAGGTATAGAACTAACATCGTTAAAGGGCTTCCCTTTCTGCTGCACACCAAGCACTATTTACTTGTAGATGAACTTCCTCAAGTTATTCATCTGCATAGCTGTTGATTATTGCTCCAAGATCTCTTCAACCACTTTTTGCAAGAGGCTATGGACTTGACAACGTTTAGAGACAGGTATAGGGGGTTGCAAAACCTTGCCAAGTGCTTATCACGAGTTAGAGTAGAAAATAACTATAACTAACAAAAGTTGCTACTATAAACTGCTACGGGTTCATTGTAATTCTCTTGAACTCCCTCATTACAGAGGGTGCAACAAGTGATTAAGTATTTATACTGGTTTCAATAATTTGTTTTAAGCTTATACCAGGTGTGGATAATGCCTATGTTTGTAAAGGTCATAGCATCGCTAGGACCTGCAAGTAGCGATACTGCTACTATTTTTGGCATGGTTAAGCAGGGGGTATCTGGCTTTAGAATAAACTTTTCGCATGGTGCTCCAGATGACTGGGCCAAGTATGTAGATGTGGTTAGGTCTGCTGAAGCTAGGTTTGGGAAGGCTATTGCTCTTATAGGTGATTTGCAGGGGCCCTCAATTAGAATTGGTAAGGTTGAGCAACCAATTGTTTTGAAGAAAGGTGAATCTGCTAAGATTGTATTTGGTGGTGAGGCTAAGGGGGGTGATGAGAAGGTTATTCCAGTGCCTATTCAAAGATTTTTTGAGTTTATTGATGAGGGTGATATCCTTGTTATGGATGATGGAAGGACTAGGCTAAGAATTGCTGATGTGCAGCCAGATTATGTAGAGGTTGTTGCACTTACAGATTCTGTTATAACTTCTAGGAAAGCTATTGCTACATATGGTAAGGAAATAGATCTGCCCCCACTTAGTGAGAAGGACTTTGAGAATGTGAAGTTTGCCCTCGAACACAACTTTGATTATATAGGGCTTAGCTATGTGAGGAGCGGAAGTGATATAGATATTCTCAGGGATTATCTTAGGAGGATTGGAAGAGAAGATATTGGGGTTGTAGCCAAGATAGAGACTAAGAGCGCTGTAAAGAACCTTGACGAAATTGTTGAAAAATGCGATGTTGTTTTAGTTGCTAGGGGGGATCTCGGCATGAATTTCGGTCTTGAGGAGATACATGCGTTGCAGAGTAGGATAGTGGCTAAAGCCCTTGAAAGCAGGAAACCAGTTATAGTAGCAACCCAGCTTCTAGAGTCAATGGTAGAGAAACAAGTGCCTACAAGAGCAGAGGTTGTTGATGTTAGCACAGCTATTGAAATGGGTGTAGATGCCCTCATGCTAACTGGAGAAACATCTGTAGGAAAATACCCTCTAGAAGCTGTTTCATGGCTCACTAAAATAGCTAACTTCATTGAGAAGGAGACGCTGAGAAAGCAGTTAAAGGTAGTTGTAGAAAAAGCTAGGAGTAGGATAGATAACCTTCCAATAATGTTTGCAAAAGGTGTTTTGGAGCTCGCAGAAGATATGAATGCAAAGCTCGTGGTTTTCAGCATGCATGGAAACACCGCGAGGAGGTTATCAACATTAAGACCATCAATACCAGTTTATGTAGGTTCATCTAATGTGAATGTATTGAGAAAACTCGCTATTCTATGGGGGCTTCAGCCACTATATGTCGAAGCTCAGGGATATGAAGATGGATTGCAAAAAACTCTGCAAAAAGCTATAGAGTCGAATTATGTGAGTTATGGGGATCTTGTAGTAGCGACCTACGGTCTTAAGGAGCCTAGGCAGAGAATAGAGATTCAAAGAGTTGTGCACTAGCTTTGCACTACTTGCAAAATCTCTTTATCGGAAAGCTTCACAACCTTCATATACTCATCACTCACTGTTTTGAGATCTTCGTTGTCACCCAAAATCATGACTGAGAGTAGTCTTGCCTTAGCATGTTGCAAAGCTTTTTTCACAAGGTTTTTCGCTATCCTGTCCTCCCCATCTGTAATTAAAATCACATCACTAGCTTCTTTAAAACCAAGCTTCATCATATCATTGCAAGCTGTGAGAAGAGCCTTTGATATATCTGTACCTCCACCATTTCTCACCATAGCTATGTACTCCAAGAACTTGACAACCTGACTTGGCTTAGCATTTGGTCTAACAGCTATGGATTCATAGGGCTCAGAGTCAAAGAACCTCATGTAAAAAGCCCTCCTCTCAAGCCTGCTCCTAATAAAGAGAGCTAGTGCAGTTGCTTTTGCCCACAGAATCTTGTTTCCATCCATGCTCCCTGATTTATCCAGTAAAACATATATAGGCCCCATGGTCAAGTACATCACCTTTTCAAACAGCAGTAAATCACCTTCTGCTACCTTTGTATAGAAGTATACATCTGGATAAGCGAGCTCTGTATATACTATTCTTTCAACATCTGAGCCCCTGGTATACCCCTCGATCTCGCCTCTCTGATACCCAACCCTCCTCTTTTTCACAGCCATTGTTACATCAGGTATTCTGCTCAATACATTTAAAAGATTCCTTATATCAGTGTTTTTAGCAAGCTTTAGCACAGACGCTACATCATCATCTAGATTCAACATGTGCCCTACACCAGCTTTATATCCATAAACAAAATTCTGAATCTCCTTCACATTTTCAGCTGCTTCCATACTTTTTCTAGCAGCATTCTTAACAGCTTCCTCTAGACTCTTTCCACCCTCACCTGTGTCATCATGCTCTTTCTGCTGATTCCTCATACCATTCTCCCCTTTTCCACCACCCTGAGCATAATTTTTCTCATTCCCTTCACTAAGCTCAGATAGGAGGTTAAGCAAGAATAGCGTGCCAATGGCGACAGAAGAAAAGCTGTCAGCAACAGTATATAGTCTCAGCTTCTTTACCTCCTCATCCATTAGAATAGTTTTTACAATCCTATACTGATCGTTTCTACCTAGAGAAACCTCAGAAACATCAGCTAAGCGTGGAAAGGGTAAGTAGAGACTGTAATATATATCTATTGCTAGATCTAGCGAAATATTTCCCCCACTCCTCAACTTCCTCAAGTTATCTAGTATCTTCTGCCCCTTGTACCTGGTGAACGGATCTTGGTAATCTATGTTCTTAAGTACCCCAGGCATTTACCTACCCTCTATCTTTCTTCTTATCTTCTCAAGAAGCTCATTTATCTGCTCAACTACCTCCACAGCCTTTTTATGTACATTCTCATCCTCACTTTCTTTAACTATAGACAAGACGCGGTCTCTTGTGGATTCAAGGTCACGGTATATCTCAAGAAGTCTATACTCAACAAATCTAGAATTGACTACAGGGAAGGATGCTATGTAGTTGCCCACCTCTCTAACACTTATCTGTATCTCCTCAAGTTCCCTAAGATACTTGTAGGGAGTCTTTAACTCCTCCGCCAGAATTATGTTGACTTTCTCAAAGTCGTCTATGTCATGGGGTGCTACAAACTTTAATACAATGAGATCTTCTTCAATGGCCTTGAACCTTCCATTAAGTAGAGCATTTGCAGCTATTACTTTAAGTATTTTGCCCTTTCTCCTATCGGTTAAATGTATATTCTTTGATTCCAGCACAGAAAATAGCTTAAGAAGTTTTGACTCTACAGTACTCAAATCCACTTCAAATACAGCGCCTTGTAATCTCTGTAAAACACTTTTATCAATTGTTGCTTCAGGCTTTGGATAACCACTCTTCTCTATTTCCCACGCCTTTCTGAGCAAATTCTTCCAAAGCTCGTCTGGCACAGGCTTTACATAGTGTCTTAGCAAGAACCTATCATAGAGAGCTTCTAGTTCAGGCTCCTGGGGAACCTCATTGCTTGCTCCAAACAGGCTCCATAAAGCTACTCTAATCTCTGTGTAGCCATCATAGAAAAGCCTCTCATTCATAATGGTTAAGAGGGTGTTGAGTATAGCTGAGTTAGCCTTGAAGATCTCATCGAGAAACACTATCTCTGCTTCAGGAAGCTTGTTTGTAGTTATTCTCACATACCTGCCCTCCTTCAATGCATTTATATCCAGGGGTCCGAAGAGCTCTGCTGGCTCTGTGTATTTTGTCAAAAGGTAAATAAAGCATTTCATGTTGAGGAGCTGCGCAATTCTCCTAATCAATGCACTTTTTGCTGTGCCTGGCTCTCCTATTAATGTTGCATGCTCTTTTGTTAAAAGAGCTAAGAGGATTACCCTGGCTTCCTCCTCCCTTCCAACAAAAGGCTTTGATAACTCCATCAAAAGCTTTTGCAAAGTAGATAGCTCGCCACCATCATGCTGGTTATCCACTTGTTTCGCCATGCCCACACTTACAGACCTCACACACTATATACTTTAGTAAATCTATATTAAATTTATAGCTTTCATAACACTCAACAGCATTCCGCAAGCCGTTGACAGGAATGTTAAAAGTATTACTGAAGCACTGTAGAAAAGCTGTGAATTCTCTTACCCCAAACTTATTACCTATATCAGAATTGACAAAAGTCCTTGTAGACACTCTTGTAAAAACCTTGAAAATACTCCAAACACTGTACTCACTGCATTTCCTTAACTCCTCAAAGAATGAGTAAAGCGATTCTGCAACATCAAGATTTACACCACCTTGCCTCACTATCTCATTACTCAAAACAGACTCAACATCTCTAAGCACATATCTATCTCTATACTCAGCTATCTTCTTAAGTATCTGCACAGCTTTTTCAGTAAATACCTCAATAGTGTTTATACTGATGGACTCGAGGGCATCTAACTCACTGTGGTAAATACCCCTAGTGATAGCTTCTTGGAATGAGTGAAGCGTTAGTGATGGTAGACCTGCTTGGGTAAATGAGAAAGAGTCGAAGACTATGCTATCATTTTCAATAGTGTTCAAATCCCTTAGCACGCTCATGAGGATGGGATTTGATGTTGAAATCCTTGCATTCTCCCCATAAACCACATCTATGTTTACAGCCGCTAACAACTCCTCAATGAGTTTATCATAATGCTTTGCCACAAAGTGTCTAGATCCTACAAGCCAGTAAAACGAGTTCAATGTCTCTGGAAACCCTTCTTCAGCCGTGAAAAGGGCTAATGATATATCAGTATTCTTCAGGAACCTCTCTAAACATCTCCTATACAAATTTATTGCTAGTGCTACGCCTAGCACATTATCTGAGGCTCCTGTTAGCCAATGGTCGTGGTGTGCAACTAGAATCACGTTGCCCCCACCACTATGCCTCCTAGCGAGCAGGTTATAACCATGGGACTTGAATGTATGTGATGAACCAAGAACTCTGCTGGCTGATGCAGCAAGCACCCTTCTAACAACGCTTCCTGGCAGCACAATGGTGGGGATATCTAAGCTCTCTGCATTTTCATACATCGCTACAAGCTTGTTTAAAACAACAATCCTTCTAATAGTTTCACTAGTATCAGACAATATCAGTAGCCTTGGATTTCTCGTAGATAGAATAGCTGCTATTGTTGCAATATCGTCAGGGTCTCTAGGCGTATTCACAACAACTACTTTGCCATATATTTTCTTCTCTGGTAACTCTCTGCTGAGCACTTTATCATGGTTAAGAAAAATAGTTTCACCTTCTCTAAACTCGATATCTATGCTTCCACTATACGGAGGTTGTATTGCACATCTATATGTCTTACCTTCAACCTCTACATAGCAGTAGTCCTCAGTCCATGTGGTAACAGGGACAGGTTCTAACACCACTTCATCCGAACTTTCCTCCACAAAGCTCCTGATGTACTCAAGTAAGGAGAGCTCACTTTGCATACCTCCAACAACTTCTCCAAACCTCGCTATAGAACTAGCAGTATTCAGAACATCTCTAAAATCTATAATCATCTCTCTTCACTCATATCTGAGGGCAACGGCTGGAGGTATTCTAGAGGCTCTGTAAGCAGGAAAAATACCGCCTGCAAGACCTATCAAGATTGTTAAAGTCATTGTTCTGGCTACATTTATTGGAGTTATTTTTGGAGGGGCTTTTATGACCATAACTGTAGTTGCAGCAGCTCTAATCTCGAATCCACGTGATGCAAGCATGTGGGCTCCTACAACCCCTAAAAACATCCCTATAAACCCTCCAATTAGGCTCATAACAATGCTTTCCATAAGTATCATTACCAATACCTGTATATCGGTAAAACCCAGGGACTTGAGGAGCCCTATCTCCCTAGTTCTCTCAATTACAGAAGTTATCATTGTGGCAGCAACTCCTGCAATAGCAACAGCAAAGGCTGATAAAGATGCTGCAAACGATATAAAATTCATTGCACCTATTATAGAGTTTGCTATGTTCGCTATACTCTGGAATGAGATTATGTTTGCAGAGTTTCCAAAAATATTTTGCAGCTGCTTCATAACCTCTGGGACATAGGCACTACTCTCTACAAGAACAAATACACCACTCCACTCACTTAAACCAAGCACTCTTTGCCCAGCTACAAGAGGTAAAAATATAGTGGTATCGGGGCTCAGAATAAATGCACCGCCAAACTCATTCAGAACCCCTGCAACAGTTATAGATGCTCTCTTCACCTCTGACTTACCCTCAGAGGTCTTGATATATGTTATTGTAATTACATCGCCAAGATCGTAAACCATGTTCCCATTATCATCGTAAGCAATCTTGTAGCCCACGAGAGCCTTAAGATAGTCAGTATCTGAAGGGATTGAGCCTTTGAGTACCTCAAGCCCTTTTATAGCCTCAAAAACTATATCAATGGGTATAGCATATATGAAAACTACTTTTGTTTGCGTACCTACCTTGGCTTGAGCTTGAAGAGTGTAGAAAGGCTCAGCTCTCTTTACATGAGGAAGAGCCCTTATTGTGTCTAAATCTTTTTGAGTAAACCTATAGCCGCTTTCTGGAAAAAGCACTATTGCGTTTTGTCCAAGACCCTCAATTTGCGATATTACATAGTCTCCATAGCCATCTATAACACTAGATATCATCACCATGGCTAGAGGACCTATTGCAATGCCTACTATGGTGAGCAAAGCTCTAGCTCTTCTCTCTGTCAAAGCCTTGAATGCCAGTCTAAATATGTCGAAAACGAACTGCGTTACCGACATCCTCTCCTATCCTCTAGTTCTTAGTGATTTCAGCAAAGCTCTTTTCAAGTGCTTTTGAATGGATCCTCACATATCTATACAAAATAATGCCTATTACTATGAGGAACGCTGCTACAAGACCTATAATGATGGTGTTATTGTATGTCACTACCTGTTGTGGAGCTGTTGTTGAGGACTCTATCTGCCTTATAGCTAGCGGTATTGTGTAGTTTAAGGTGTTTACACGCCCATAATCATCTCTATATATTAGCTGAAGCACAACTACATTGCTAGTCACACTATTTACATTCATATCCAGTCTAAATGATGATTGCGAGGCTGGATCCACATCACCTATGAGAGTCTCTTGCCCAATGCTGCCATACATAGCTTTAATGACAACACTTCTCGCTGAGGCTATGCCATAATTTGCCACAGTTCCGGAAACAGTTATTGTTGATCCCTCAGCATTTGCTTTCGTCTCGATTAGCATGAGCTCTATGAATGGCTCTAGGATGAATGCTAGTGATGTGTTAAATACCTGAAGATCACCATAGACATCTCTATAGACAATTGATAGTGAGAATGGAACAGACATGTATCTGAGGTAAGTCTGGGTAGCTCCCATAGAAACTGCGAATGGGTTGTAAACCAGTGTAAAGCTGATATTTGTGAGCATGTATGGATTCAAAACATCTACATATTTAACTGCTTGCTGAGGTATGAGCATAGCTGCATATGGAACCAGATAGACATAGACGTTGTAGAGAGGTGCTGAACCCCTGTTTATCAGCCCTATGCTAACGCTTGCCACCCCCCTCTTCACAGCTATGCTTGTTGGAGCCACGACATCTACGATTTTTGCTGAGCCCAGTACATCGATCTCAAAGCTTATTGGCAGCCTTCTGATGTTATTCCACTGGTCAACAAAGTTGATAATGGCATTTGCTTTAAATGCTCCTGTCCTATTCGTAACTATGTTTAGCCTAAGGTAAAAGTACATTAAATCCCCATAGCTAAACCCTTCTGTAGGTGTCTGCACTTGTTGTGCGAGCATTGAGGAAAGCAGTTGCGTTACTTGAACAGGTGTCATCTTCGCAACCTGGATTTGCTGCAATATATTGGTGGCTGAAGCAGGAACCCTAGTAATTGATGTGTTAGTATCTGCAGATACTATTCCAGGCGGTAGCTCCACCTCCATCACAACACCCTTCATACTTGGGTTATAGTTGTCTCTCACTACAACCATTAACAAGGCGCCGTATTCTGGAGGCTGTGGAGATCCCCCAACCCAGTAGACATTAACAACACCAATGCTGTTGTTCAAATCGTTTATGACAAGACTTATGTTAAGTTCATCCTCAACAAGCGTGTTTGGAGTCCCTGTTTCAACCACGTATTTTGCTAGAAGTTTTGCTGCATACCTACCCGGCTTAATGTTGCCAACAGATAGCTGGAGCTGTACTGTAAACTGTTGGAGACTATTTATAGGACCAGCTACATAGGCCTTGGCTGTGTTGCCCCACTTTGTGTAGAAGCCTTGTGGTAGAAGGAGATCAATGTCTATTCCAGAGACTCTGTAGGGCCACCTATTTGCTAAGGTTATTACTAGAGTTGCGTTTTCTGTATCAGGGTAAACAGGCCAGTTGTTGTTCCAAGAGGCATCAACTAGTTCAAGCCCTCTACCACTAGCAGGTTCTTCGACTGGTAAGGAAACTGTGAACTGCTTTGAATCACTTATTGCTGTGCCAAATTCTGTAAACAGATACTCTGTTACTACACTAAATATTATCATCCCTCCTCTACCTACATAACCCAGATCAGCGTATAACGTTGCTGAGCAGAAAGCTCCTGAAGCAAGTTGCATTGAACACGCTTCGGAGCTCTTCACCATCATTACACTGGTGTTGAGGGGGCTAACCTTAATTACAACTGCTTCAACTGGGTAATAACCTAGATTGCTAAGCGTCACTGTCAAAGCAACATTTCTCTGCCCAACTAAGGCTCTAGATGGTGTTTGGGTCCCCCAATATACTGATGCAATAGCTATTGATGGTCTGTAATATTTGTAGCTAGCTATAGGCACAGTGACTCTATGTCTCTCTGCAAATAGTGAGAGTGTTGAACCACTTCTCACTGCATATGTTAGATTCAGCAGAATTTCAACATTCTTTGCTGTGGCATTTGGAGATACATCAACATCTAGATCAACACTACATGTACCCCCAGCCGCAACACCATTAGCACACGTACCGCTAACATCATTTATCCTTAGCTCTGCTGGAGCTATAACCTCTGGTTTTACCCATGCAACTTGTGTGCTCTTTGCATTGGCAAGGTCAATGGATATTGTTATTCCTCTAGCTGATGGGAGTAGGGGTGCATAAACCCCTCTAAGCGATGTGTGTAAAGAGGTTATCCGAAATACTGCTAGACTTTCAACAGTTGATAGCGTTAGGTTAAACACTTTCAAGGCCTTGTAAAAGGCATTTCTACCTGTTGTCAATACTGCTGAGATTACTAGTGTTACATGAACAGTCTTATTCTTTACCTCAACATCGCTAAACCTCATAGTCTGAATCTCACCATAATTAATAGGCGTTGTAATTACCTGAACAGCCTCGCTCAAACCACTCAAGAAACTTGCGCCAGCAAGTCTAGCCTGAGTCACAACACTTTCTATGGTGTCTATTGAGAATGACTGCAGAGTTATGTATATCTCAGCACCACTAGAATCTACACTAATAGGGTTGTTCACCCAGCCAAAATCGGCTACTGACACATTGAGAATTGGGCTATCTATACGTAGGAGAATCGTGAAGTATTGTGTAAACCAGTATTCACTAGGAGCCCTTGCCAAGGCCTCTACCTTTACAACTACTGGGTAGAAACCGCTTTCTGGCGAGGTAACATCTATACCTCCAACCTCAACATTTATGTACTGTCCATACCTATAATCACCGTTTACAGCAATTGTTCTACTCCTATTCCCACTCTCAAAAATCATTTGATTGGGTAAGTAAATAGTGATCCTCGGGCTGGAGACTGTATATCCGGGTGCTGTAACCTGGAGGTAGAGGTATGCAGAGGCATCGATAGTTGTTGTATAAGCTCTGTCTCCACTCCAACCATAGGAGATCAGCGCTATGATATCCTTGCTAGGCTCTTCAAAAACCTTTACAGAGATTGTAAGCGTTAGGGATACTGTGTAGAAGCTGTTACTCGAAGCATCATATGCAACACCGCTTAAAATAAGCTTCGCTGGGTATTCACCTGGTAAAATGTTTGTATCTATGGATATCCCTGAGAACGCTATTTGCGTCATTGTGCCTCTACCAATATTTATTCCTGATGTAGATAATTGTTGTGGGTGAAAACCGTTAGGCAAAGTAATTGTTGCTGTGCCACTCCTAAAGTCAACAACATCGTTATTGAGTAGAACTATGTTTAGTGTTGCCCCTTCTGTCCCGGGATACACTTCGCCTGAGCTCCAGTAGGTGTTAGTCACATACAGACTTAGTGTGGGTATAGATAACCTCACTTCAAAGCTGTACCACTGCTCACTCCAGAACTCAGCACCATTATTATCGCCAAATATGACGAGCTTTACAGAAATTAGCATGTAATTAACATTGCTAACTGTAATGGGGTCTGAATATATTGTCGTGATATCACTATAGCCAAGAGCTTGCTGAGATACTGTAACTGATGTTGTAGATGAATTTGCAAATATTGCTCCAGGAGACTGTATCTTGAAGTACGTTACAATGCTTCTAACGTTCTTGAAATCCATGTTCCTAATAACTATGTAGAACCTCGCTAGATTAACTCCTTGAACAGGCTTCAGTGTTTCAATACCATAATCAAGAACTTGTATGTTTATTGCTGGGGCTGAGGATACAGTAACGTAAAAGGAGGTATTTCCTTTAGTATAGTAATACACATTGTCATCTGTAGACATTGTCGCATTTAAGCTAATTATAGTAAGATATGCTGTGCCTGGCGATGCATTTGGATATATAGAGACTGGGCCTATTGAAATTGTTGTTGTCTGGTTTTTGCCGAGGTTATTCGTTACCTGAAACCTATTTGCTGATTGTGTGTATAGGAAGGTATTTTGTGGAAGCATAACCTTGCCTGCGGCTTGAACAACTGTTGAGTTGCCTATATTGCGAAGTGTTATATATAGATATACCCCCTGGCTCCCAGGATAAGCATCAGGACTCCAGTACCAGTCTGTTACAACTAGTTTAAGTGGTGGATATGGAGATACTGTTATGGTTATACCAGGAACTACATTAACGAAGGGTTGTGTACTACCCTGCAACCTATAATAAATTGTTATATTTGTACTATATGTTCCAGGACTTGTATCACTATTTACATCTATGTGATAGGTAAACACAATTATATCCCCTGGCTCTGCAATTGTATGCGTAGAGCCATTTGCTGACTGTGGTGGAGCGCATGAGCTATAGCCTCTAGATATAGAAAAGCCTTGAGGCAGGTTGATGCAGCCCGCAGATATGTAAGCTGGTGACGAACCGTTGTAAACTGTGTTCACTGTGATAATAACGTTTCTACTACCAGGATATATTGTATTGGTGTTTGCAGATGACTTGTAGCTATAACTCTGAAGTGCGAACACCTGGCTCTGTGCTTGGATACGCGAAATAAAGCTGAGTTGGCTTAATATGAGCATGAGTAAGAGTATTGCTGCATAGACTCTCCTTAGGCTCACACCTCAGCACCATAACTAATTTGTGTGTCTATAGACACACAAAATTGTTTTTAAGCTTTTGCTTCTATTGCAATATATTGAGAATGCACTTGCTTTTATCTGGCTCTCTAACGCCAATTATCATACCGTCTCTAATCATGTAGATTTTCTGTGTGCAGTTCGCTACTTCAGGGTCGTGTGAAACTAGAACTATTGTTGTACCCAATTTGTTGAGGTCTAGAAAGGTTTTCACCACAATCCTTGCACTTGCTCTATCTAGGTTTCCCGTGGGCTCGTCTGCTAGAATCATCTTTGGATTGCCCACTATAGCCCTAGCTATAGCAACTCTCTGTTGCTGACCTCCAGATAATTGTAGTGGCTTTTTCGGGAGCCAGGAAGGGTCCCCAGCTGATTTAATTAGTGCTTCCCTAGCCATTTCAACTCTCTTAGGCTTCGGTATTCCCCTAGGTATCAGAGGCATTTCTATGTTTTCCAGCACTGTAAGTCTATTTATTAAGTTGAAGAGCTGAAAAACAAAGCCTATCTTCAGGTTCCTTATCTTAGCAATATCCTTGTCTCTAAGGCGAGTTGCATCAATACCATCTATAAGTATCCTCCCACTTGTTGGCCTATCTAAAAGCCCCATCATATTTAAAAGTGTTGTCTTTCCAGAGCCAGAGGGGCCCATTATCGATACGAAGTCTCCCTCATATATCTTTAACGAAACTCCCTGGAGTGCTCTAGTGACTATCTCTCCAGCTCTATAGATTTTGACAACATTCTCTAGAACCATAACCTCTCTAGCCAACACCCTCCACCTCATCGACTACTGTAAAGCTTTTCTTACAATGCTTTTCATTGTGTCTACAGACACAAAACCTTATAAACTTTTAGCTATAGAAACTAATTCACAGGCTCCTCAGACACCTCGGGAACCGAGGAGAATGAAGAAGGCAGCCGACGGGGTCGAACACCCCCTCCTTACACTGATTTCGGGTAGAAAGGTTGTAGCTTTTGACCAGAAGCACTAAGCATTTGGATGAAACCAGAAGCATCATCGATATAGAGTTTCTGCTTGTAAATGTAAGAGGGTTTTTCAGAGACCTCGTGCTCTACACAATTGCTAAGTTAGGTAAAGCCTATGGCTATGCTATAAGGAGATTTATATCCCAGAACATGAGGATATATGTGCCAAGTAGTGGTATTCTTTATCCAACACTCCATGAGCTTGAAAAAGAAGGGTTATTGAAATCAAGTACTGAGGGTAAGAGAAGAGTATATATGCTTACAGAAAAAGGTTGTGAGTATTTATCTATAAGGATTGAATCAATAGAGAAGATGATTAGGAAGATTAGCAGAACCATCGAATTAATGGAGTATGTAGGTTTTAAAGAACTCTTTGAAACCCTAAAGAAATTATGGGAGTTAGAAGTAGAACCTCCAAAACCTGTGCTTGATGCTATAAAGGTTAAGATAATGGAAATAAATGCAATTCTAAGCGAACTACCTAGATCCCCACCCACATCAACAGATATTTCAAATCCAGCCACCTCCACACCCTAAATGAACAAGACCTTTGATTATAAAACCCACTAGACCTTCAACTGTTTACCCAAGGCCAATTGTTTTAGCACTTTTCTCTCATAAAACAATATCCAGTTTAAATATATAGAGGCTTTTACCTTGAGCTCTTCTCATTGAGCCATGGAGCAACAATGTCTCTGCAATGAACCTTCTCACTAAGTAAAGTTTGCTTGTTACAACATTTACCACTCTTTTACTGCTCTTGTTGTATATAGTCTTTGAGGATTTAGTATGCTTTATGGTTAAAGGTTGTTTAAAGCATTTAAACTACTGTCTGTTTGATGTCTTTAAATAGCTAGCTATAAATGTTTGGCGTTGTTATCTAGCAGTTTTTTGTGAGTAGCACCATGGTTATATACCCTGTTAAGCATGTTTCGTGGGATGAGGTTGTTGATTGGAGTTTTAGGCTTGGTAATAGAGTGATGGAGAGTGGGTTTAGGGCAGATGCCATTGTTGCTGTTGGTAGGGGTGGATATGTTGTCAGTAGGATGCTGAGTGATCTTCTCGACGTTGATAAAGTCATTGCCTTGCCTATTAGGTGGGTTGGTCAGAGAGGTAGGAATTACTTGGTTGACTTAATCAAATGTTTTCACAGGTTTAGAGGTGCTGAGGTAGCAGAGTGTATAGCTGATGTTGTGAAAGGGCTTAGAGTTGAGATAGCTGTTGATGTTGAGGCTAAGCTTATGGGGCTAAATGTACTAGCCGTTGAAGAGATATCCGCTACAGGAATGCACCTAGCTAAAGCTAGGGAGATACTCCATAGGTGGGGAGCAAGAGAGGTTAGAACAGCCACTCTAGTGTGGAAACGCTCAACAGCTACCCTAAGACCCGACTACATATTTATTGAAACCCCGAGTTTTGTGTGGTTCCAGTTCCCATGGAGCAGATTATCAGACTACACACAATTCGCCTTAGCGCTCATCGAAGAGAGCCTCACTAAAAACAATAATAATGCATTCAGCATATGGGATGTAGAGAAGCTATTTATTGAGTGGTATGGCTTCAAACCAGAGAGAAGATACTTGGTAAAGGCTCTTGATAAACTAGCTGAAAAAAGACTTCTGAGAAAAATAGATGTAGAGAGATACGCTACATCCACACAAACATAGCTTCCACCCCCTATTCACCATCCTCACCACCAACCATCAATCAACACACTTCCCACCATGCCTCCATATCTAGCTTAACTAAGCAAATATAAAAGCTGAGCTCTCCATGAATAACATCCTAAGCGCATAAAACCATCATCAAATGTTTCTTGAGAACATCTGTGCAATAACACTTTCTTGCAGACAGATAGATTGGTTGAGATTGCGTTCACCACTCGCTAACTATTTAAATAATGTTTACAGCTGATTACAAATCACTTCAAACTTATAACAGCCTCTTCTTATTCTTAATTAACTATATTCCTGTGTTTAGAAAACCTAGTTACTTTACAGCCTTAGCTCCTTGGCCATTACATAGTAATGCTTAATTCTCTCGACTCCCGGCACTTGTGTGTAGAAGTATAGATGTGATGTCCAGGGTATTACAGCATATCTGAATCCCGCCTCCTTTAGATTATTCAATGATTTGAATAGTAGTATTGTGCCTATCCCCTGCTTTCTCTTATTTGGGTCTACACCTATGGGGCCAAATTCATTTCTGCCCATTCTAAGGTAAACAGCAAAACCAAGTATCTCACCTCCTTTCTCAGCAACCCAGATTGTTGGAGGTTTATTTCTATAGGCGTAGAGAACCTCTAGTCGCCAGAATGGAGAGAAGATCTTTCCAGCCCAGCTACTAATTGTTTCAGCCTCTTCTTCCCTACCCCTCCTAAAAACAATGCCTTCAGAAGTAAGCCTATTCTCCAACCTCGAAACCCTCCTCGGATAAAAGTAGTGTGCTAAGTTAACCTCATAGTTAACATTCTCCTCCTTCTTAAAATACCCTCTACCCTCAAAAAACTCTAGATAATCCTCATACAAAATATTTATGCCAGGCATAAAGTAGTAGGGTGCATATGCATAGAGAGAAACAAACTTCTTGCCCCGCTCCCTAGCAACACCCTCAAATACGCTTAGCAGAGAACTAATAACGTTTAGCCACTCATCTCTAGAGAGCTGGGGATCTATAGCTAAGTCCTTAACCCAAATAATATCTTTATATGTTTCAATAGCCTCTCTAGGTTCCTTAACCATCTCCACTCCAAACAAAAACCCCTTAACAACATCAGAGTCATCTAAAGCGAAGAGCATTAACTCTTCACTAAGGTTTGGATCACTGAGAATAAACGAATTGAATATATTGCACTCAACATTATCAAATGGAAAAGCCTTGTTATGAATCCTGCACGCCTCCTCCAAATAGCTACCCTCTCTTAAATCCCTAAACACAATAATCTTAACCAAAGGTATTCGCCTAACAATGATAAATAAGTGAAGAGATATATAAAGCTTGTTACAATGGAATGCCTTGTGCTCAATATTTAATTCTACTTGTCACATAGCACTAAAGTCTTTTTCATATTTATTTTCAGGGCGAACTAATACAAAGCCAAAATGTGCAAAGAGCGTGAGCTGCTGTAGGAAAGTAGTTGATAATATTTATTAAAGCTAGCTTTAATATAATTGCTGTGTGAGGTAAGTTGAAATCTTGGTTCAGACCTAGGGTTTCGCTTGATGGTTTCTGGAAATTTAGAGTTGATAAAGAGCTGTTGGGTGATAGGGAAGAGTGGTTTAGAGGGTTTACCTCTAGCGACTTAATCTACGTGCCTTCTTCTTGGAATGAGCAGAATCCTGAGTGGGATCAGTTTACAGGTGTTGCTTGGTATCAAAAAGATGTATATATTGATACAAATCTAAGAGATAAGATGGCTTGGATTGTGTTTAAAGGTGCTGGGTATAGAACTAAGGTGTGGGTAAATGGCAGTTTTGTAGGAGAGCATGAAGGCTCTTTTACACAGTTTAGGTTTAGAGTTAATGAAGTTGTGTATGGCGGTTTTAATAAGGTTGTTGTTAGAATAGATAACACCCCTTCAATAGATGCATTACCGCCTGCAAGAGAGCTTAATGCAACGGCTTATGACTTTTTCCATTATGGCGGTATTCATAGACCTGTATACCTTGAGTTTACAGATACTTGTTACGTTGACGACATGACTATATATACCGATGCTGAGGGCTTGCTAAAAGCATCTATTAGCATCATTTGTGATAGAGATGTTGATTTAAGGATTAGGTTAATGGATAGAGAACTGAATAGGGTTATTCATGAAGAGATTGTGAAGAGTGTTAAGCCAGGTCTGTTTACATATGAGAAGAGGTTTACTGGTGTTAAGCCATGGAGCCCTGAAGAGCCCAATCTCTACAACTTTGCTGTAGAGCTACATGTAGATGGCATGGTAAAGGATATTGTACATGAACGCATAGGTTTTAGAAGTGTTGAGGTTAAGAATGGTAAGATTTATCTCAATGGAAAACCTGTTTATCTTAAAGGTTTTGGTAGGCATGAAGATTTCCCAGTAACAGGGAAGTATCTACCTGGATCTGTTTTAGTGAGAGACTTTTACTTAATGAAGAAGATCGGGGCAAACTCATTCAGAACATCGCATTACCCATACTCAGATGAGCACCTAGATCTAGCAGATGAATTCGGGTTCATGGTAATACTAGAGCCTCCAACATGCTACTCAGGTGTAGAACGCATTCTTAGTAGAGATGAAATTGCAAAGCTGTTTAGCAGTGAGGAGTATGTAGCAAAGGCAAAGAAATTTATCGAAGAGATGGTTAAACAGCATAAGAACAGACCTTCAGTAATAATGTATAGTGTTACAAATGAGCCGCCAAGCGATGTACCAGAGGTAGCAGAGTTCATAAGGAGGCTGTCCAAATTCTTCAAAGAACTAGATCCATCAAGACCAGTAACATTTGCATCCCATAGATCTGTAAGAGATCTTGCTCTAGGCTACGTTGACGTAATATCACTTAACTACTACCGTGGATGGTACTCCGAGTGGGGTGATATAAATAGGGGTGCAGAATCCATGCTAAAGGAAGTGGAGGAAATACATCAAAAATTCCCAGAGAAACCAATCATCATAACAGAGTTTGGTGCAGATGCAATTCTAGGCCTACACAGCGATCCCCCGCAGATGTGGTCAGAAGAATACCAAGCAGAGTTTATTAGAAGCTACATAGAAGCACTGATAAAGAGGAGCTATGTAGTAGGGTTGCATATATGGAACTTTGCAGACTTCAGAACACCCCAGAACCCTGGGAGAACTATACTAAATAGAAAAGGAATTTACAGCAGGGATAGACAACCAAAACTAGCAACA
>JAPWTX010000059.1 GCA_028275825.1 Ignisphaera sp.
CAACTGTAACCATAGCTTTGCAAGAAGTGTAGCTAGAGGTCTTGATTAAAATCAGCCTATAGGGGGTCATCACATTTCAGCAACCGGATTATACATCACTAACCAAGAAAGCCCCTGATTTTTGCCAGTGCTATTACGTGAGGCTCTACTGGGTTAAGCTCTAGAATATTTTTATAGGTTTCATTAACCTCGGGTTTTATCCCCATATAATCAAGTGCTTCACTAACTTTTTTCACAATAGCTTCATCCAACCTTTTTGATGCTATGGATGGCACGAAGAATTGTGCCTCATATTCCCATTCCTCTATTAGATAAGGCATGTAATTAAGGATTTCATCTATCTCATTGTTTTTGTAAGATTCGGTAATAAATTCTGCGTCTAGGAATATTGGTGGGAGTCCGAGGACATACCATGTAGCTGTGTAAACAATAGCTCTAGGAACATTGAGGAGCTTGTCCTCTAGGCCAAATACTCTGCCATACTCTTTCCATGTAACTCTATCCCTAGTTGATGGTATACATGAGGAGAATTTGACTAGAGGATCAAGATATTTTGAAACTGTTTTCCTATAGCTTTCAAAAGCTCTGCGCACTACCTTAAGCACGCCTGCATCAACCTTTCTCACAGGCTTTCCTAACCATTGCAGTATTGAAGAAGAAACTTTTTGATATTCACTAAATGGCACATCGTATCTTACTGCAGATTGTATAGTTACAGTTTTGTACCCCTGGTAATGCCTTACCTCATACTCAACCAGTTTTGGATTATTTATACCACCTCTAAATGTTGGTGAACCCATGCCTATGATGGGCTGAATATCCATGTCAAGCTCTTCATCAATTCTAGATAATTCGTATAATGCATACATTAAAGCTAGTGCTGAAGCTATGTGCCCAGACTTGACAGCAGCATCGCTCTTCCCCAAGAACACTCTCATATACTGAAGATTTGCATCAAAATCTTTCAAAGTATTGTAAAGTATTGTCACATATCGATGGATCTCTAAAAACTTGTTACTATCCTCTACCAGGGGTATGAGTTGTATGTCCATCCTTGGAAGCCCTAACTCTTCATAGTATATTCTCATCTTCTTCATTATAAATCTCTGAACAAACCTTACAGTTTCAGGTTCCTCAGTCATAGGTAGAATAATCCATTTAACAGCTTGAGTATTTAGATGCTTGTAGGAGTAGTAATTCGCTATAAGTGAAGCCTCTATGGAGAGAGCAACCCTATCTACATCTTCAAGCCTTGGGTTCGGTATTCTTGGCGTCACAAAATATTTCTCCCCTACAGCAATGCCAAGCCTACTTGCTCTAAGCACTATATCTTTCGGCTGGGCATAGGGAGTGAGCTTCCCCTCATAATCGCTCATAACCTCATCACATCCAAACATTGTGTATCCCTGTACAGCCTCGTCAACCTCATCTTGAGCTGTGATCCTGACTGTAGCGTCAGGGTGTTGAGTGCACATAAGCTTTGGTATGGGCTCCATAAAGCTATTCACCTCTTGAGAAGTACTTTGATATGGTATCCGGGTCTTTAAGTGCATGACCTGTAGCAACCAATACTGTAACGCTATCCCTATCTACTATTCCAAGCTCCAAAGCCTTTCTATAGCCAGCAAGAGAAGCAGCGCTTGCAGGCTCTACACCAATCCCTTCATACATAGCCAAATCCTTCATACTTTTCACTATCTCCTCATCAGAAACTGAGACAAAAGTACCTCTAGACTCTTCAACAGCTTTTAAAGCCTTTAACCAGTTAACAGGCTTTCCAATCCTAATAGCAGAAGCTATGGTCACAGGCTTTTCAATAGCCATCAGAGATCTGCTCTTCAAAGCCCAGGTTCTTACCAGAGGTGCAGCACCTTCAGCCTGCACACCTATCATCCTTGGCAATCTGTTTATTAAACCATAGTTATATAGCTCTTTGAATCCCTTCCAAATAGCTGAGATATTTCCAGCATTACCCACAGGAACAAATACATAATCAGGGGGCTCTTCTAGCTCATCAACAATCTCAAAGGCAAGAGTTTTCTGCCCCTCTAATCTCCATGGATTGTAAGAGTTGAGGGGATATAGATCTCTTTTACCATTTAACACTACCTCAGTGAAAACCTCTTCCAAAGCCTCATCAAAAACACCATCAACCTCAACTATTTTTGCACCGTGAAGAAGGGCTTGAGCTAACTTACCCCTAGCAACACCCCCACGAGGCAACACAACAACGCATTGAAGACCAGCTCTAGCAGCGTAAGCAGCGGCTGAAGCAGCTGTGTTACCTGTGCTAGCGACTATAACACCCTCAACACCTAGGCTCTTGGCAATAGTGATGCCAACAGTCATCCCTCTATCCTTAAAGCTACCAGTAGGATTAGCCCCCTCAAATTTTACAAATACACCTCTATTCGCAATCCTATTAACACTTATAAGTGGTGTCCCTCCCTCACCCATCGTTATGGGCTCAACATCGTTGCTTAATGGAAGTAATTCACGGTACCTCCACACACCAAATCTTCGCTTTCTTGCAACATCCCAACTAAAATTGTTTTTGCTAGGCATCACAACTTCCATTAAGTTGCCACATTTAGGGCATAGGAAGAGCCATGGCTCAGCACTTGTGGTATAGTTACAAGCTATACAACGGAGCGTCACTCCATCCCTAAATATGGCATTGCTTTGTTTAGACATGGATTTTTCTATGTTTCCAAGACATCCACCAGCAACTCCTTATCTTGCTGTGCAGGGTTAAAAAATCTACCTATGTATTGTTAGACTGAATCAGCTTTGTAATAGAATTAACAACATCACTTGTTTTACTGTTTCCCCCCAAATCCGGTGTTAAAATTCTGAGCTCTTCAACTATTTTATGAATTGCTCTTTCAAGTACAAGGGCTTTTTCATAGAGTTTGCGATCTGAGTACTTGTTAGAGAGATGTATTAACATAAGTTTAGCTGATTCCAATTCGCCTATAGGGTTGGCCACACCCTTCCCAGCTATATCTAACGCAACGCCATGAACAGGCTCGAAAACAGCAATGTCTCTGCCTATTTGAGCAGAACCACAGAGGCCTAAACTCCCAACAACAGCAGCAGCCACATCAGCAAGTATATCCCCATAGAGATTTGGTGTTACTAAGACTCCGAGTCTCTCAGGATTTTTCACAATAATGTATCCAGCAGTATCAACAATTAGTTCATCTGCCTGCACTTCAGGGTAATTCTTAGCAATATCGAAGAACACCTCTCTGAAAAGCCCATCAGAAATCCTGAGTATGTTAGCTTTGTGTACTACAGTAACCCTGTTAAAGCCATTGCTTCTAGCATAGCTAAAGGCGAATTCAGAAACCCTCCTAACACCATCATAGCTTATAACCTTTAGAGCTAGAGCAACACCTCTATAAAGAAATTCAAAACCTGTATAGAGGTCTTCAGTATTTTCCCTAACTATAACAAAATTGAATTCCTTTAATGAGAAGCCTTTATAGCTTCTAAAAGGCCTTACATTTGCATATAAATCCAACTCCTTTCTCAAAAGTACGTTAATACTTCTAAACTCCTTTTCATGAGGAGGTGTATATAGAGGGCCCTTCAAAATAGCGTCAAGGCCTTTCACAGCATCAAAGAAACCATCCTGAATTGCTTTACCCGACTTCCTAAAGTATTCATAGCCAGCATGAAGCTCTATATACTCTGCCTCAAACTCCAGAGCATTGAGGACATCCACAGCTGCCTGAACTATTTCAGGGCCTATGCCATCCCCCTTAAGAATGCCTACCCTATACTTCTTGACCATGGCAGACCACCATATCTCTTAATGTACTCCGTAATACCACCATTAACCAGCACTTCAAGGATTTCCCTTGGATAAGGGCTTACCCTCTCCTCAACACCTCTACTCACATTCCTAATCACACCACTAGCAATATTAATCTCTATAACATCTCCAGTCTCACTAATATCGGGAATTGTCTTAGCAACAACTACAGGTAGCCCTATATTTACAGCGTTTCTGTAGAATATGTGTGCAAAGCTCTTTGCAACAACAGCGCCTATACCAACAAGCTTGAGAAGTCTTGGAGCTTGCTCTCTGCTGGATCCCTTACCAAAGTTTCTCCCACCAACAATAACATCACCTCTAGACACAAGTTTGTAGAAGTCAGGTATCACCTCCTCTAACACATGAACAGCCATCTTGTTTATATCATTTATTGCTTCGAATTTGTACTTCCCAGATATTATATGATCTGTACTTATGTTATCTCCTAACTTCCAACACTTACCACGTATAATCATTGAAAACACCTTAAGAAAGGTATTTTCTAGGGTCAGCAACCCTTCCCTCAATGGCTGAGGCTGCAGCCACAGCTGGTGATGCTAAATATACTTTGCTTTCTCTATGCCCCATCCTACCAGGAAAGTTTCTATTAGTAGTGGCTACAGCAATCTCACCAGCAGCTAAAAGCCCCATGTGAGCACCCACACAAGGGCCGCAAGTTGGGGGTGCTATGACGCAGCCAGCCTCAATCAAGATATCTATATAACCCCTATTCAGCACCTCTACATAGATCCTCCTAGAAGCAGGCGCTACTATGCATCTGACCCCCTCCTTAACCCTCTTATTATGAAGGATTCTCGCAGCAACCTCTATATCTTCCAGCCTACCATTTGTACAAGAACCTATGAAAACCTGGTCAACCTCATTATTGCTAACCTCATCAACGCTCTTAACGTTGTCAACATCCGGTGGAGCAGCAACAAGTGGCTCTAATTTAGAGACCTCCACAGGGATTTCATCTACATAACCCTCCTCATCATTCCAATTAATATTTCTAAATATTTCATAACCTCTTTCAACAAGCCACCTCCTAGCCACATCATCTACAGGTATTATGGCTGATTCTGCACTCATCTCTGTGCACATATTTGTAAGTGTCATTCTAGAGTCTATGCTGAGCTCCTTAAGGGTGCTACCCCTGAACTCAGCAGCTTTTCCAAGCATTCCATCGGTCTTCACCTCTCCTACTAAGTATAGTGCTATATCCTTGCTCATAACACCCACTGGTAAAGAGCCGTATAGAATCACTTTAACGGTTTCAGGGATCTTTAGCCAAAGCTTTCCAAACATCATGGCTATGGCAGCATCAGTGCTACCTACACCAGTTGCATAAACCCCTATAGCTCCAATTGTTGGTGTGTGGCTATCAGCACCCACTGCAATCATGCCAGGTCTCACTAAGCCTTCTTCAACTACCACTTGATGGCTAATCCCATAACCTACATCAAAAAGCTTTACACCATACTCCTTAGCAAATCTCCTCATCTCTTTATGAACAGTAGCAGCTGCGACATGTGGTGCTGGAGATGAGTGGTCGATGAAGAAATAAGCTTTGTCTATGGCAATTTTCTTTTTAAGACCAAGCTCCTTCTCAACAACGTCTATGACAAGAGGGGCTGTGCCGTCCTGGGCATACACAGCGTCAATATCTACGACAACTATATCCCCTGGCGATACAGGTTTTCCCAAAGCCTTGGAAACAATTGCATTTATCAAAGCCACAGCTTGGCACCTCTTTCTACAGCATATGAAGTGAGGTAATGGCTATAGGGATTACTGTGCTTTGGGTTGGGTATTAGCTGTTTCCTGGAAATATCTCTTAACTATTGCAAACATCTCGCTATCTGTAAGTGGCTCTACTCTATTTGTCTTGTTAAACAGCTCTACAATCTCATTGTAAATTGCTACAACTCTTGGATCATCCTTTGACACATGGTTGTAGCCCAAATAGTTCTTTAGCCAGATTACAACTGCAGATCTTCCAGAGTAAGGCGTTATGGCGACAGAATAGGGTAACCCCAGCACCTTGACAGGGTCGAAGGGTAGGTATACTTCAGGATTCTTTAAAAGTCCATCAGCATGGATTCCTGCTTTTGTTCTAAACGCATTTTTCCCCACAATTGGGTAATGCTCAATAATTTTTAGACCCATTTTCTCAAAGAGCTCAGGAATTCTGGAAACAGCTTTCAAGTTTATTTTACTTGTTCCAACAATACTTGCATAGTGCAGAGCCATTATCTCTAGTGGGCAGTTGCCAGCACGCTCACCAATTCCAAGCAATGTGCAGTTACCGGCAGCCGCTCCATACATCCATGCTGCTATATGGTTTGCTACAACAAGGCCGAAGTCGTTATGGCCATGGAACTCTATATGCTCTTGCGGAATTCCTGTGGCTCTTCTAATAGCTTGGACTATGGCTGGTATTCCGCGGGGCAGAGGCACTTCTGGAAATGGTAATCCAAGTCCGAGTGTGTCAGGGAGCTTTATTTTCACTGGCACACTATACTTTTCACTGAGTTCAAGTAGCCTCTTTACAAATGGTATTACAGCTCCGAAAATATCAGCCCTTGTTATGTCTTCAAGAGAGGCTCTAACCACTATCCCACGGCTCAGAGCTTTTTCAGCAACCTCTAGATACTTTCTGAAAACCTCTTCTCTAGTTGCATTAAACTTGTACTTTATGTGATAGTCAGATATGGACATGAGCATAACGGTTTCATCGAGTTTAGAATCCACTACTAGCTGAAGGTCTGAGAGAGTAGCCCTAATCCATCCAATAACCTTGGGGTACCTGTATCCATATGACAAGAGGCTCTTCACAGCCTCCCTATCCTTCTCTGTATATAGAAATACCTCAGTGCTTGTTATAGCACCCCTTCCACCAATATCTGCAAGCAGCTCATAAATCTTCTCGCACTCTTCAACTGTAAGCACCCTCCAACCTTGCTGACCATCTCTAAGAGTTGTATCCGTAAGAAACACCTTACTCAAATTATCACTAATTTCAGCATCAGACACAATAAACCTCGGCACAGCTTCAAACGGGTAAAGCTCTCTGAAAAACCTCATCCCATTATCACTAGCCATAAAATCACCATA
>JAPWTX010000070.1 GCA_028275825.1 Ignisphaera sp.
CCATCAACAACATCAACACCTTGAAGCCTAGCAGCATTGAGAATCTCCTCAGCAATGTTACACAGTTCTTCAACAACACACATCTTCAAACCAATGATTTCAACACTGCCCATAGCCAAAGCCTATCTCTGGATACGCTCTTGCACAACCCCTTAGCTAGGTTCACCAAAGCATCTATATGACCAAGTCTCTTAGCAACATCTACACTTCTAAGCCTAGCATCGTGAAAACCATCAACATGTAGCCTGTATGCAGAGTCCCACCAATCCATAAGCTCCTTAACCCCAAGTTTCTCGGAAATTGCATAGATAGCGTCGTCTAGTAGGGATAGTGTCCACCTACCCTTCTCCAAAGCCTTCCTAACTTCATCAAGGTTAAGAGCAGTTGCAATAGCCTTAACAGCCTTCTCAGCAGCCTTATACAGCTTTTCAGATGCCTGAATAGGATCCTTACCTATCAGCTCCCTACCCTCAGCAAGAAACTTCTCGGCAAGCTCTAGATGCTGCAAAGCTCTCTTAAAAGCTTCATGAATTTCCATATTAACCCACCTGAATTCATTGCTTCATTCTGATGAAGTATTGCTTGTGTTGTTACTCCTCCCTAGCACCTCTCACTACCTCAACACTGCTAAAACCTGGTGGTGCTCTTGCCTTGAACCCTCCAGCTCTTGCTATCTTCACTATGTAGTCTATGAGATCCTCTTCAGAGAGATCCATGCTCCCAGTCCACTTAACAACTATAGGGATTCCGGGGAATCTCTTCTGTAACTCCAGATTCACCTCTAATGCTTTCCTAGCACTTGTATCCAGCGTAACGATGTATATGTAGCCCCAGTCAGCATCCTCCACAACAGCTATGGAGTGCCTAGCATTAGCTAGATGCTTAAGCTCATGCACTATAGCACTCCTTACTGCTTCTACCACAGCCCCTCTAACCATGGCCTAAAACAGAAAGCATATGGCGTTGTCAGTGCTCTCCAGAAGCAATGCTTTTTATGCAAGTGCATGTGAAAGATTTGTGTAGCATTCGTGAAGACGAGGATTAAAGGGGTTTAGTGTTTCGGGGTCCGGGGATGATAATGAGCAGAGCCACTGAGTTGTGATTGGATCCTAGACCTCAGACCCTAGCCCCGGGCCCCACACCAAAAGTCTTTTTGGTGCACCAGCTTATAAACATTTTTACTAAACGCGTTGCAAACTTGCTGTGCAAGACCATTGTATGCGATGAGTGATTGCATCTAGATATCTCCACCTGGTTTCTAAAGCACCTTTACCTGTGTTTGGCTGCAGAGAGGCAGATCATTGCTTCAGTGAGTTTACAGCTCTTGTAGAGCTCTCTTAATGGCTTCTCTATGCAGCGGTGTTTGCCAAGCTATGTGCCTCCCTATCCCTAGCTCAAGGTCTTTCTCTGGTGGTGGGGTATCAACCCATCTATACTCTAACCTCCTATGCATGATGTACACAATGAGGTTCCTCTCAATAAGCTCGTTTATGAGTTCCTGTGGTGCGTCAGGAGCCCAGAGAGTGTCAGGGTCTCTAACTGCTTCCTCTAGCCACTTCCTCCACTTGCTTATGAAGCTAGGGCTTATACCCTTATCCTCAATCAACAAGTGTATAACGGCATTAGCATCCCACCTAGCTTGATACAATCGTGAGAGAAGCGCTGGGTTTCCACCTGTAAGCCTCCAAACATCATCGAAGCTTGGTTTTGGACCTGGGATCCTGTTGTAGAGCTCCTCAAAGCCTTCTCTAGGCATGTTCCACATAGCCCTGATCTCAGCCCATCTATGCCTACCAATCTCAAACCTTGACAAACCCTCACTAGTTGCCGCAACAGCAACTATCCTCTCGTAGCTCTCCTCAGGATGCTCAATAATCTCCAGCATACCCTTGACCAATGCAGCAGCCTCTTTAACCCCCATAAACTGGAAAGCGTCATCAACTATTATCGCAATTCTCTTTTTACCGTGCTTGAGAGCTTCAACAGCAACGTCAATAACTAGCCATATTAGCTTAGCAAACTCATGCTCAGTAGACACTTGTTTCAAGTGATCTAGAATCGCCTGCCTAACGCTCTCGATTCCCACCTCAGCCTCGAATCTCCTCCTCAAAGGATTGAAGTATATAACATTGTAGTTCATCTCCTTAAGAATTTCAACTGCCTGTAGAAGCAAGGAGGTCTTTCCGCAGCCTTCAGGACCGTAGATAACTACTGGGAATCCAGTACCTTTCTCAGCCCACTCAAAAACCTGCTCAACACCTTTCTCCCTATCAGTGAACTCAACTTCGAGACTAGGTGCAAAAGGTATTTTCACTCTCTTCATCACAGATCCACACTCATGAGCAGTGCTAGCTCTGTGCAAGAGCTCTTCTAACAGCTTCTCTGTGTAGAGGTGTTTGCCAAGCAATGTACTTCCCTATACCAAGCTCAGGATCTTTCTCTGGAGGAGGCTCATCTACCCAGAGCTCGGGGTTCCTGGAGTAAAGGTCGTAGACAATAAGATTCTTCTCGATGAGGGCATGCTTAAGCTCTTCAGGGACATCCTTCTCCATCAGCGCATCAGGATCATCAACAATGTCTGCCAAGTACTGCATCCACCTCCTAACAAAGTCTCTTGTCACACCCCTAGACCTAGTAATATCCTCAACAACACCATCAACACCCCACATAGCCCGATAAAGCATTGATAGCGTCCTCGGATTACCGCCAGTTAATCTCCAAACCTCGTCAAAGCTTGGTTTTGGTCCAGGAACCTTTTCATACAGCTCCTCAAAGCCTTCTCTAGGCATATTCCACATCGGTCTTATCCAAGCCCATAGGTGCCTACCGATTTCGTACCTCGATAGACCTTCGCTTGTCGCTGCAATAGCCACTATCCTTTCGTAGCTCTCCTCAGGATGCTCGATAAGCTCTAGCAAGCCCTTGACTATTGCTGCAGCCTCCTTAGCACTTAGATACTGAAAAGCGTCATCAACTACTACAGCTAGCCTCTTCCTCCCATGCTTGAGAACCTCGATAGCAATGTCAATAACTAGCCATATTAGCTTAGCGAATCCATATTCAGTAGACACCTGCTTTAATCTATCCAGAATCATATGCCTGATACTCTCAATTCCTACCTCAGCCTCGAACCTCCTCCTCAACGGATTGAAGTATATAACGCTATACCCCATTTCCTTAAGAATTTCAACTGCCTGTAGAAGCCAAGCAGTCTTTCCACAGCCCTCAGGACCAAAAACAACAACAGGGAATCTAGTACCTTTTTCAGCAAATTCATAGACTTGCTCAATAGCTCTACCCCTATCAACAAACTCGATCTCTAGATCATCAAAACGGAGCCTAATCCTAGCCATAGACCTACACATAGAGCTTGTAGCTAAGCACATGCCAAATCTCTTCTAAACACTTAAGAGGTTTTAAGCGATCCATGCCAAGCTCATACCCTTACCCAGCTACCTCCACCACACAACGCTAACCATCGCTCTAGTCACCACCAAACCACTTCCTCCCTAAGCAGAGGTGCTATAGCAATAAAGAGTTAAAGTGAGTGCTAAGGGTTCTGCCTACCTCTACCCTTAGCCATAGTGATGGAGCTAGTGACCATAGGGCTGGTGTTGATGCTGTGAATATGTCTAGGGCTATATATAGGGTGTAGAGTAGTAGCGGTAGAGATGCGAATAATGGGCAAAGAATGTCATGAGACTGTGCACCACCTATTTGCAGATCCTAAATAGTGTGTTAGCATATCAGGTGGTGAAGGCATTCCTTCTGAGCAAGTCTTCTTTACATCCATAGCTCCGAGTCCAATGGATAGGGGTAGTGGGCTGGAGACCCGGCCCAGGGTTGAACTCCGAAGGGGATGTGATTCTAAATCTCTCCGCAGTAGCGGGAACCATCGCACCTCAGTGTGGGGAGGAGGTTAGCCATATACTCTAAGCATTGGTGGGTTGTTGAGGTACATGATGCCTGTTGCTAGTATGTAGCTAATGCTTCTGATTATGTTTCCTGCCTTTAGCAACCTGTTTTTAATTGCTATGGCTGTTCCGTAGAGGAGTGCTTTCCCCCTAAACGTTGATAGCTCTATCTCTAGCAATATGCTTTTAACTATCTCTAGTAATGTTGTTGACTTGATTCTGCCTCTCCACAGTCTGAGGGCTAGGATGAGTGCTCTCTGCTCAGCCCCCAGCTTTCTCCATATACCTGTTCTGAGGGCTTTTCTAAAGAACTTCTCGATAATGGGTTTAGATATCTTGTTTGGGGTGGCGATGTCTAGGAGAATCCTCTTTGCATATATAACGAGGCTAGAGCCCTCGGCAGCGGCTTT
>JAPWTX010000020.1 GCA_028275825.1 Ignisphaera sp.
TAAAAGCTAAGCTCAAAGCCTTTTTAGCCTCATCAATAAAAGTACTACACAATGTTCAAACCCCCTAGATGCGCTACATTAATACTGGTGAAACCTAATAAATCTTTGTAGTTCTATATATCGGCAGATCCTTAATAGCTATGAACTTAGTTTGCTGTTAAAAGCGTTGATGAAGATTGGATAGAATTGAAAAACTATGTTTTGAGAGTTTTAAAAGTTTTTCTACAGTTTCTCTAAATAGTTCCTCATCAATATTTATTATGTAGAGATTTCTTATAGCTAACGAAAATACTTCTCTATGCATATTAAGTATCCTTGAAACACAATCTATATCTTTAACACATTCTACAGGGTCTATATAGTAAAAATTATCGATCAATGTACCTACAAATAGAAGTATTTTCTCAAGAAGATCAGAATCTTCAATATTGTTATAACATAAAACCTTTAACTCCCTACAGATTTTATCAGCTAATTCTTCAAGGATCTTAACTTAGCCACACATACACACTCAAAAAGATTTTGTGTGGCAAGTGTTAAATGTGTTAATGGTTCATAATATGGTATTAAAGGTATAAGAGATATTAACAATATTTATAGCACTAAACAATAGCGATGAAAAGAGTTCTGACCTCCTCCCCACCATGGATGGCGAGGCTTTCAGTTGTAACCACTAAATAAATAGGTATATAGGGGGTCTCTAGCCACCTCGACTGCTCTGTGGATAACATATGTAGATCCAAATAGATGTGGGGAATAGGTGAACCTCTCTCAAGAGCCTTTACTTCTTTAGGGTGGGGAGGAGGTTAGTTCGAAGTTGTAGCTGCCTGATCCTATTTCTATCACAATCTCTTCTTTCTCTTCCTTAGCTGAGATAATTCCTTCTGTAGGTGTGAACTTTCCTTCCCTCCATATAGTTTTACCACTTTCAACTACTTCAACGCTCTTCGCTATCTTGGGTAGATGTAGTTCTGCCATAGATCCTACAGGGACATCTATTACTAGCTTGAGTTTATCTCCTTCATTTACCCATGCAACGTGTACTAAACCTTTAACTGTGTATATCTTAGTCGATACGTGGTTAAGTCCTTTGATTAATGGAGGCTTAACTATGAATTTCTTGAACCCTGGCTCAGCTACTTGTATGCCTGCTAACCATCTGTAGAACCATGCATCTATACTTCCAAACATGTGGTGGTTGTGAGAATTCATACCTGATCCCGTCAGCTTCTCCCACCTCTCCCAAAGCGTTGTTGCACCTTCCCTAATCATGTAACCAAAACTTGGATAAGTATCTTGAATAACAGCCTCATATGCTAGCTGTAGGTAGCCATACCTAGCTAGAGCCTCTGGCACATATTTAGCTCCAAGTATCCCAACATTGAAGTGCTTATCCCAATCAACCTCTATACTATAGACAAGAGCTTCAACAATATCCTTAACCTTCTCCTGTGGAACCAAACCTTCTACCAGTGGTAATGCTAAACATGTTTGTGAACCCCCGAACCTTGGTGAACCTAGGTATAGCTGTGTCCCTGCTTGCGAAGTGTATATTGAGAAATAGCCTGCAACTTTACGACCAAATATCTCTACTTCGTGTAGAAAAGCTTTGTTGAAGGCATTTGCTATCTCACTAGCTCTCTCCTCAAAGTATTTAGCATCATCAGGCTTCCCAAGAGCTCTAGCCATGCTACTCAATATCTTGGCGTCTCTATAGAGTATCCAAGTGGCTATGATTTCGAATGGACAGTCCTGAATATTGAAAACTCTTCCAGGCGGCACCCAGTCTCCGTATTTACTGAAGTAGAGTACACCATCTTTAGCTTTGGTGTAGAGGTAGTTCCACCACTTCTTAGCATACACATAGACTTTCTCAATAACTCTTCTATCCCCATAGTATGCGTAAAGCATCCAAGGAATGTATATGAATGCTGTGCCCCATGCCGGGTCTGCTGGGTATGTATTCCAATATGGAGGTACTGTATTAGGTATAGACCCATCCTCCTTCTGAGAATCGATTATATCTTGCATTATCTTCTCATAGTATCTAACCATATTGAAATTAAGCATTGCAGAATCTGATGATAGCCATGCATCTCCAAGCCAGCCCATCCTCTCATCTCTCTGAGGACAATCAGTTTGAACACCATTCATTAAATTGCCTTTGAGACTCCACATCACTATCCTATGAATATCGTTGACAAGCTTATTTGATGTCACTATAGAGCCTATAGACTCTAGATCAGCATGGACAACGAGAGCCTCTACATCGTCTAGAGATGGAGGTGCTATGTATCCAGAAGCTGTGCTTACCTCTGCATATCTAAAGCCGTGGTAAGTAAACCTAGGCTCCAGAGTCTCTACACCATCACCTCTTAGGATAAATACATCAGTAGCTTCTGCACCTCTAAGATTCTTAGTGTTTATAGTTCCATCTGTATTGAGAATCTCAGCATACCTTATCCTAACCTCTGCACCTGGAGATCCTCTGACCCTCAGCCTAACCCAGCCAGTTATATTCTGCCCAAAATCAAATACATATACACCTGGTCTAGGGCTATAAAACTCTCTAGGCTTTAGAACAGCCATAACCTTCGTAGCTGGGATTGTTGCTGTAGACCTTAGAACACCTCCAGGAGGATCAACAACTGTACACAGCTTCCAGCTAGATTCATCAAAGCCTGGCTTATCCCATCCAACAGGCTCTAATCTAAAGTCATACCTAAACCCATTGTATATATCATCGCTTATTATAGGTCCTTTCTCTAGACATCTCCATGACTCATCGCTGTAAACCTCCATAACTCTCCCATCAACAAGCTTAACTCTTAGTAGTAAGAGAAGCTTTGGTTCGCCATAGTATTTCACACCCGAGAATTTCTGAGCATACCTCCCTCTACCAAGCATAACAGCAACAGCATTCAAACCCTTCTTAACAATGTCAGTAACATCATAAACACTATAGTAAACAGTTCTACTGTACTCACTCCATGGAGGGTCGAGAACCCTATCACCTACCCTAACACCATTCATTCTAAGCTCATAGTAACCCAAACCAGCTATGTAAACCCTAGCCTCAGCAACATCACCATCGATATAGAATTCTCTCCTAAGAAGCTGACCACCACCAATCCACTTACCTCTCCACTCACTTAGATCCATCACCGCTGTTTCAAACCACGCAACATCACTCCACTCGCTCTCCCCACTCTTATCATCCCACCACTTAACCCTCCAGAAATACCTAGTAAAGCTCTTCAGCGGAGACCCGCCATACTCAACAACATTCTCATCAGATTCAACAATACCACTATCCCAGACATCACCAATACTCCTCAAAGCATTCTCTAAAGAGCTAGCAACAATAATCCTGTAAGCTTTTTGCCTCCTACCTCTCTCGCTATGAATAGGAGTCCAAGAGAACCTAGGTCTAGACTCATCAATCCCCAGAGGATTAGTTGTAAACTCAACCCTAAGATTTTCAACTCTCAACATACATACACCCAAGTAATTCTTGTACAAGTTATACTTTAAATATTTTCACTCTGTCTCAGCCTTGGAAAATACCTTGTTTTCATCTATTCCTTTCTTTTAAATCAAAATAAACATTATTAAAAATATAATGATGTTCTAAATAGTGGGGTAATTGTAAGTACGAAGAGGTGTAATATGGGTTTGAAGCTAAGAGATCGTGTGATCTCAGCTTTAAGGCATGAAGAGCCTGATAGAATCCCAATAGATTTAGGTGCTACCCCTTGTACAAGTGTCCATGCTAAAACTTATTACGATCTTAGGAAGTATCTGGGTTTGTCTCTAAAACCCGTAAGAGTTATGGATATTGGTCAACAACTTGCTGAAGTCGATAAAGATGTTCTTGATCTTCTACATGTTGATGTTGTTAATGTTAATAGGGTTTTGGAGCCCATGGCACCACACCCATACATATATAGATTTGCTAGTGTTGTTGATGGATCTCTGAAGGAGGTTTCAGATCGAGAATTCTATATTTGGAGAGCTCCATACGGTGTTGATGTCGAGATACCGAAATATATTGAGATTGTAGAGGTTGGAGAGGGTTTTGCTGGTTATTCAGCTGGCAACATATTCGGTATAATTCCTAGGGGTGGATACTATTTCTGGGGTTTAGATAGGTGGAGAAAATCAAAACCCCCATTAGCAGATGTTAAAAGTGTTGATGATGTTAAGAAGTTTGATTGGGATTCATTTAAAGTAGCAGATGATGTTGTTGAAATTCTTAGGAAGAGAGCTGAGTACTTATATAGGAATACTGATTATGCATTGATAAACAATTTTATTGGTGGTCCTGGGGGTTATCATGATGCTGGTGGTCAAAATCTTAGAGGTTGGGATAAATGGCTATCAGATCTAAGAGTTAGAAAGCCATTAGCAGAAGCAATCCTAGACCACATCCACGAAGTTATGATGTACAACATCAAGAAAATTGTTAACGCTGTTGGTGAATATGTTCAAGTTACAGCTATTGCATACGATGATCTTGGTACTGAAGAGGGTCCTCAGATAAGTGTTCAAACATTTAAAGAATTCTATAAACATAGATATGAAGAACTCATTGGTTATGTTAAGAAACATTCTAGGATGTTTACATGGCTACACAGCTGCGGCTCAGTATACCCATTTATAAGGGAGTTTATAGACATTGGTTTAGATATCATAAACCCTGTTCAGATATCTGCTAGGGGTATGGATCCTGAGAAGCTTAAGAAGGAGTTTGGTGAGCAGATAACTTTCTGGGGTGGTGGTGTAGACACACAGCATGTGTTGCCATTGGCTAAGCCTGATGAGGTTGTTGATCATGTTAAGAAGTTGATTAAGATATTCGCACCTGGAGGTGGTTATGTATATGCATCAGTACACAATATCCAGCCCGGTGCTCCACCACAAAACATTGTTGCAATGTTCAAAACAGCTTACGAATATGGCAAATACCCTATTAGGTGATAAGTTTTTATTTTGTGGGTATTTTGTTAAATGGTTGGTGTTTTTCATGTCTGTAGATGTTTTGAGCTCTATTAAAGACTCTTTGGTTAATCTCGATATGGATAAGACTATAGATTTTGTTAGGAGGGCTGTTGAGCTTGGCTTCAAGCCCATGGATATCATTAATGTTCTTGCTGATGGTATGAGGGTTGTTGGTGTTAGGTATGAGAGGGGTGAGTACTTTGTCTCAGACTTGATAGTAGCTTCTGAGATTTTTAAGGAGGTTATGAGTATTTTGGAGCCATTAATAACGAGGGTGGGGGAGGTTGTGAGGCCTTTTGGTAGGGTTGTTATTGGCACTGTTGAGGGTGATGTTCATGATATTGGGAAGAACCTTGTAATAACAATGCTTAGGGCTAACGGCTTTGAAGTTATTGATCTAGGTGTTGATGTACCTCCAAAGAGGTTTGTTGAAGCAGTTAAACAACATAAACCCGATATTGTTGGTATGAGTGCATTGCTAACATCGACAATGGTTAATATGAAGAGGGTTATAGAAGCACTTGAGGAAGAGGGTTTGAGGAGCAGCGTTAAGGTAATTGTTGGTGGTGCTCCAATAACAGAGAAGTTTGCGAGAGAGATAGGTGCAGATGCCTATGGAGAAAATGCAGTTATTGCAGTAGATATATGCAAAAAATTGGTAGAAGAACTGCATAGAGGTAAGTAGGTTTAGTAGGTATTAATTCGATATGCTTTCCCATAGGGAGAGGGTTTTAAAAGCTTTAAATCATGAGGAACCTGATAGAGTTCCTCTTGATGAACCTCCATGGAGATTAGATGTATGGATTTCGTTGAAGAATTATCTAAGGGTTGATGACGATGAGAAGGTAAGGAAATTTCTAGGTGTAGATTTTAGACATCTATTTGTCGGGGTTTCGGAGGAGTTTAAGAAGAAAGCAGTGTTTGTTTATCCGTTTTGGTATTTCAAGATTGTTGGGGAAGGTTTGCTTGAGGATGAATGGGGTATTAGATATTGTGTAGCGAGTAATGGTTGGTATAATAAGATATGTTATCACCCTCTAGCAAACGCTGTTGTTGGTGATATTGATAGCTATGAGTTCCCCTCTCTAGATGTTGCTGGGAGGTTTGAGGAAGCTGAGAAAAGAGCTAGGATGTTTAAGGATGTATACGTACTCGAGGGTTTTATGGAGCAAACACTCTTCGAATGGGCATGGCATTTAAGAGGTTTCAATAAATTCATACTAGATCTCTATAGGAATGAGAAATTCGTTAATAAGCTGCTCGATAGATTGATGAAGTATAGGATCGATATGGGGAAGAGGTTCATAGATATAGGTGTGGACATAATCAGGTTGGGGGATGATGTAGGTATGCAGACAGATATGATAATACAGCCTCATATATGGAGGGAATACTTAAGCCAAGGATGAAGAAAATTATAGATACTTTGAAGAACTACTCACGGAATTCTATATACATATTCTATCACTCTGATGGCTATATAGAGCCTATAATACCTGATCTTATTGAGATAGGTGTACAGATATTGAATCCAATACAACCTGCGTGTATGAATCCTGTAGAGATTAAGAGGAGGTATGGAGATAAAATTGTTCTTCACGGAACTATATCGGTTCAAAGAACGCTACCTTTCGGAACTGTTGAAGATGTTAGAAAAGAGGTTATCTCTAGGATAGTAGAGTGTGGAAAGAATGGCGGTTTAATCATAGCTCCTGCCCATACTCCACAACCGGATATGCCTTTAGAAAACATAGTAACTATTTACGAAACAGCACAAAAATTCTGTGTTAGAGTATAGATATGGAGATCTGAAGTGTTATATATGGATGTAGATAAACCTGATTTTGAGAGACTTTATGCTGTTCTACATCTAGAAGAACCTATGGATAGAATTCCTTTCTATGATTTGTTTGCAGATCCAGAGGTTATTGAAGTTGTAACTATGGACGAGCTTAAGTTAAAATATGCTGATATGTATAGTATTGCGAGATCTATTTTAAAAGGTGATTCGAAGTATGTTCAAGCTTTAGAACATGACATGGTTTTACAGATAAAGTTCTATACAAGCCTTGGGTACGATTACGTTGTTCTTCAAATACCTTCACCTTTCCCGAGAACGAACATTATTCTGGCTGAAGATGTAGCGCCTTTGAAAAGACCTAAGAGGTCTTGGCAAGATGAGTACAGGGGTGTTATCGAGGGTAGAGATGATTTCGAGAAATATCCTTGGCCAGATCTTTCAGAGATTCAAGATATCTTCATACTTCTATACAACACTATGGCTAGGCATCTACCAGAAAACGTTATGATAATACCGTTAACACCTGGTGGAGTGTTGGAGAACGTTATGTGGCTTATGGGTTTTGTACCATTTTCAAAGGCTTTGAGGAGAGATAGGAAGCTTGTTGAGGATATGTTTAGACAGGTTGGGAAAGTCATTTCATTCTTTTGCAAGATATCGGCTGAGCAAGAGAAGGTTGGTGCTATGTCTATGGGGGATGATATGGGTTATAAGAAAGGTCCTTTCCTATCGCCAGATATTTTAAGAGAGCTTGTATTTCCATGGCAGAGGGAGTGTGTTGCTAATGTTCATAGGTATGGGAAACCGTTTATACTTCATAGCTGTGGTAATTTGAGGATAGTTATGGAGGATCTTATAAACTATGTTGGTATAGATGCTAAACACTCTTTTGAAGATACGTCATATCCTGTTACAGAGTATAAAGAGTTTTACGGAGATAGAATAGCTATACTGGGAGGAGTTGATATGGATAAACTATCTAGAGCACCTCTCGATGAGTTTGTAGAATATGTTAAGGATGTTATTAGGAGGTGTGCACCTGGAGGAGGATATGCACTGGGCTGTGGTAACACTGTAGCAAACTATGTTAAGCTAGAGAACTACCTAGCTATGATTAGAATAGGTAAGAAGTATGGGAGATACCCTGTAAAGAGGTGGTAGAACTGATGGGTAAGAAGAAGTTATTGCAGGGTATTGTAGTAGATATTATTAAGACAGATGAGTATAGAGTTGACGAAGAAGGTAGTAAATGGTTTAAATGCATCTTCATTGTAGAGCTAACGAGGTTCTCTAAAAGAGTTAGAGAAGAGATGCCTAGAGATCTGAAGAATGCTAGAGTTGAAGTTGTTAGATGGTGTTCATATGATTGGCATTTCAGGAAAGGTGTTAGAATAACGTTGACAGAGGAGGAAACAGATAGAGTACTCCAATCACTGAAATCGCAGAGCAGATAAAAACATTCACCATATCTATTCTAGAGATAGGTTTTCTACAAGAGTTCTAGCTAATACCTCTATAGTTTCTAGGTTTGCTGGTGGATGTACTTCACAGTAAACCATAAACCCACCTCTAGGATCTTTGAATAACTCTAAAACTTTTGTAACGTATTCTCTAACCTCGCTAGGTTTTCCATGTGCAAGCAGTTGCCTATCTATATCTAGGTTTATAGCTATTCTACCCCTAAGCTTCAATATATTCTCTAAACCATTTGGCTTATCCTGAATATTCAAGATATCTACACCAGCATCTATCAGCAAATCCCATAGCTCAACAGTACAACCATCTGTATGAAGATACACTAAAGCACCACTACTCTTAGCCTCTCTAAATATCTTTCTATAGGCAGGATATATGAATTCCTTGAAGTGTTCAACCCTTATCAAAGGTCTATCAGATCCACCCAGATCATCACCAAAAGTAAAAACATCTATCGAACTAAAGTTCTTCTTATATATCTTAATTATCTCTAGGTAGTAATCCGTCAACATCTCGATTAATTTGTATAGCTCTTCTCTCCTTCTATACATATCCATGAAGATGTTTGCCCAACCCCTTAAATAAATTAGCCTTAGGAATAGAAATCCATGTGGAATCCAAGCAGATACAACTTCTCCTCTCTCCCTTGCCCTCTCCATAGAATTAAATATACTGTCCCAAGGAACAATAGCCTTGATTTCACCAGGCTTAGTAAGGTAATTAATCTCACCACTCTCTGTCGGTACACCAACTTCAGGATCAGGTAACCTAAAATCTTTAAACTTACCCCAATCATCTAGAGGATACTTAATAACTTCACCAATATATCCAATTACTTTAGATCTCCATACACATCCAAAGGCATCAACCTTAACTATATTAGTATATGGAATACCTGGAGAATCTATATAAACAACCTCTTCTGAGTTATAGCATGGGAATAGCTCTGGATACCTCTTCGCAATATTTTCAAGCTTTTCTCTATACGTATTCCAAACAGGGTAGAAAGGAGCTATAGTAGCAAGTATAGTTTTGGGAAAACCAAATCTGGCTATTCTCAGATAAGCATCTCTTCTCGAAACCATGGCGAGCTTCGCCAAAGAACATATCTCTAGGACTATTATTAACTCTACGTCTGATACAAAGCGCTGGAGCCATGGTTATGGATAAAGCTGGGGGTTAGATCTGCACAGGATTCTTTATACCAATAACTTGGTAAAGTATTTATTTAGGTTGCTTGAACTTGTTGTAGTACTTGGTGGTTGTTTTGAGGATATGTTGTGAGAAAACTCTTAGGGATATCCTCGAGATCTCAACATCTATAGAAAGTGTTGGGAAGAGTTTTGATGTTATAAAAGGTGTTGCTGAAGCTATTGTTGGTAGAGGGTGTAGATATTTCTATTTCACTGGTTGTGGATCTTCCTATTACTCAGCTATGTTAGCATCTTTTCCGTTGCTTGTTGAGGGTATAGATGTAGGAGTATATGTTTTACCTTCTTCAGAGATCCTAATGTATTACAGTAGTAGGTTATCTAGGGAATGCTGTTTAGTAGCTATTTCGAGGTCGGGTGAGACTGCTGAAACTCTTGATGTTTTGAAGATTGGTAGGGAGAGAGGTGTGTATAGCATAGTTATAACTATTAGTGAGAGGAGTAGGGCTAGGGATTACGTAGATAGCTATCTATATATAGATGTGGGTGCTGAGAGAGGTGTTGTTATGACTAAAAGCTTCTTCTCCATGACTTTAGCAGGTTTAATGCTTACGAGAAGTATTGCTGGTATGATTTCAGGGAAGATATATGATATCACTTCACAGCTACCTATACTCAAAGAGTATGTAGAGAACGTTGTCAATGGTAGGGAGAAGATATTTAGTTTAGCTCGTAGCTACATAGAGAGAGGTGTTAAACGCTTTGTTTTCCTAGGTTCCGGACCTGCGCACCCAATAGCTTTAGAAAGTTCTCTAAAACTAAAAGAGTCTACCTATATAGCTACAGAAGCTCTTCACGCTCTAGAGTTTAGACATGGCCCTATAGCTACTGTTGGTGAGAACCAGGTTATAGTTGTTTTGAACCAAGATGGGAAGAGCTATAACTATGTATACAAGCTCTACAAAGAGCTCTTATCTATGGGTAGCTATGTGTTGAGGTTGAGTAGTAGAGACGTAGATGAAAATACTATCCCAATAGCTAGAACAGATTTCGAGGAATTGAACGTTCTCTCAGCTATAGTACCACTACAACTCTTCGCTTATGGATATGCATCTGCTATAGGTCTAGATATCGATAACCCTAGAAATCTTGTTAAAGTTGTTAAACAGTATTAGAAGATATGATGAGTTACAACAACGTTTTTCTCTGCTTCATATACTTTACGCATTATCTTTTCAACAACATCTTTATCAACTTTTAGACCTAGCTTTTTTCAAAACTATTATAACGAGTCCTAGGATAGCTTTATAACATACTATAGATTCTTTAAGAATAGTTCTAGGCATTACCTCTCTCACCCCCTTCTCAAAGGTATTCCTAACAATTCTAGAGTTGAAAAATCTAAAAGATAAAGTTAAGGTAATTATTGATGGTGCACCACTAACAGAGAGTTTTGCGAGGGAGATAGGTGCAGATGCCTACGGAAAAACGCGGAAACCTTCTGACCAGCCAATACCCTATTAAACCTCTAAATAAAATCCTTGAAAACATTAACAAGTTCTTCAGAGCCAAGTTCACCACACCTTGCAGAGAAGTACTTTGAAAACGTATCCCAGTACACATCACCACTCATAACAAATCTATAGCTAATCAAGGCATTGAGAACAACGAGAAGCTAACTGACCTCCTCCCCGCCCTAAAGGGCGAGGCTTTCAGTTGTAAAGTTATTCGATAATACTGGAAAACTTATTTACTCGTAATACGTATTTTGTATACTGTGAAAGTATGTCTTCAGTTGTCTTATGTATTAGGATGCCGAAGGAATTAAAGGAGAGAATGCAGAGATTAAAAGGAGTAAACTGGAGTGAGCTAATCCGTAAGTATGTTGAAGAAACTGTATCTCGTTATGAGATTGGGGAACTACTTAAGAAGATTGAGGAGGATTTAGAGAATGTTCCTGAGCTCCCTAGTGGTACTGTGGCTAGGTGGATTAGAATTGATAGAAAGAGTCATTGATTCTTCTGCTTTAGCAAAGCTCCTTTTGAAGAAAGAGGGGTGGAAGAGAGTAGAGGAAATAATTGTTGAAAAGCCCTTTACCCTTGATTTAGCTATAAAGGAGGTTGCGAACGCTATTTGGAGAAGAGTTGTACTTCTTCATGATATTGATATAGAGAAGGTATTAACACTATTGAATCATCTTCTAGAGTTGAAGAAAGTTCTTAGAGTTGAACCTCAAGATCAGTACATTGTTCAAGCGTTTACGATAATTCTTGAAAACAATATAGCTGTGTACGATGCTTTATTCATAGCTCAAGCTATGATAAAGAAAGCTACATCGGTAACCTCAGATAAAAGACAATTTGATGTGGCACAGAAGCTTGGTGTTGAAGCTACATACATATAGATGTATTATGTCTGTATCTTCTTCTAGCTATTAGGACTCCATCCTCCCTTATTCTAACTACAACTACTTCTTCTCCAGGCTCTATCTCTATATCTGTTGTTGCCCACTACCCTACCTCAATCTTTACGAAACCCACCCATCCTGACTTAATCTCATTACTTTGACTCCAGTCATGTTCTCTGATGTAAATGCCATTGGCTTCTACTTCAAGGTCTAGACATGGATAGGCTTAGAGATCTTGTTAGGATTATTGAATATTTCTAAGCTTGAACAACGTTTTTCTCTGCCTCCTCAATTCTACGTATAATACTTTCAACAACATTCTTATCAACGCTTAAACCTAGTCTCCTCAAGGCTATTATGATGGGTCCTAGAATCGCTTTATAACCTATTATAGGCTCCTTTAAAATCGCCTTCGGCATTAACTCTCTAATTTTTTCCTCAAAAATTTTTCTAACAATCCTAGA
Source organism: Ignisphaera sp. (assembly GCA_028275825.1). Lineage (GTDB taxonomy): Archaea > Thermoproteota > Thermoprotei_A > Sulfolobales > Ignisphaeraceae > Ignisphaera. The sequence continues at coordinate 12,301 of JAPWTX010000020.1, forward strand.
ATTGAATACACTGCCCACACCACCAACAATAATACTCTCATTCAGCATATCAAGTTTTTGAGCAACATTATACGTTGCTAAAGCTAGTTCCTCACCAGCTTTAACCATTATGCTCCTAGCTATTTCATCGCCTTTCTCAGCCTCTTCATCAACAATTTTAGCTAGTAAGGCTATTTTGCTAATGTTTATTAGGTCTGTTCTGTAAATTATTGTTACTATGTCTAGCAGATCTTCAACATTGAAGAACTGTTTAATTCTTTCAACAAGCGTTGTCTTTGGTCCTCTACCATCATAAGCTCTTGAAGCAGCGTTCAAAGCTTGCAGAGCTATCCAAGAGGCGCTTCCCTCATCACCCACCAACCATCCCCAGCCACTAGACCTAGCCCTCCTACCCCTTCCATCCATCCCAAAAGCAATAGCACCAGTACCAGCAATAACAGCAACACCAGGCTCACCCCAAGTAACAGCATAAAACGCTGTTACAGCATCATGCTCAATAACAACTTTACTCATAGGATACCCCAACTCCCCTACATAACTCCATGCAAGCTCAAAATCTCTCCTAGTATCCAAACCAGCCCAGCTAAAAACAATAAAATCAACCCCATCCAAATCTAGACCAGAAACCCTGAGACACGAATCTATAGCCCTCCTTATATTAGCCTCAACAACCTCCTTATCCAAAGTTATATCCCCAGGACCACTTAAAACACTACACAAAACATTCAAACCCTCATCAAACATCATCGCAACGGTTTTCGTCTTACCCATATCAAGAGCCACAAACCTCATAACAACACCACCTCTATATATACAGAAACAAAATTCTATATAAAACTATACCATATAATGCGTTGAGTAAAGCCATGAAGAAGCAGTGATATACAGATACCTAGCTCTTACATAATTCACATACTTGATACGTTTTTCACTGCCTCATCTTTGTTCCTCCTCATCGCTTATCGGATTACATCTGCTTTAGAGACTCTTAGAAAGTACGGAGACGCTACATGCATAGAAATCCTTAAAACACTATATTCAAGACACTGCATATAGCCCATAGGAAGCTTTCTTAGAACCTCTCTATAATAGAGATATATCACTTTAGTTGTAAAAGGACGAAATAATGAGAGAGTGTGTTGAGATGGATTAAAATGTTTCGTTAAAGAGTTACAAAAATTTGCTACAGGTATTAGTATATGGCTAAGGAAAGAAATGATTTATTACTTTACTTGAAGATGTTGTTAAAATAGCTATTATCTATAACTATAGTTACTTTCTTCCCTACTCTCAACAACATCTCTTCTTGAAGCACATAGATATTTTAATTAGTTCACAGAGTAGCTTCTCTATACTCAAGATCTGAAGAAACTAAAGCTACTGAAACTATTCATAAAGTACCTGCAGTTAATGTATGTGCATATAGTTTTTATTTTTATCTCTTCATTACTTTAGTAGGTGTACCTATCTTGAACTTAAGAGATGTATACGTTGTTGATGTTAGAGAGTCTCCTTATGTAAAACTTTTGCCTTTATCTTTAAGCAAAGTTGTTGTTAAAGATAGTTTTTGGAGACCTAGGATAGTTAACCTTGTTGATAAGACACTTCCATTGCAGTACGAGTTTTTGGAGAAGACTGGTAGGCTTGATAATTTTAGGGTTGCAGGTGGTAAGAGGTCTGGTGGTTTTACTGGGTTTTGGTTTAATGATTCTGATGTCTATAAGTGGGCTGAGGCATCCTCCTATGCTTTGGTTCATAAGTGGAGTGATGGGCTTTATGAGAAGCTTGTTAGCGTTATAAAGGATGTTGCAGATGCTCAGGAATCTGATGGCTATATAAATACGTTTATAAAGCTGAGGGGGTTGAAGAGATGGGAGAACTTGGCATGGTCTCATGAGCTGTATTGTGGAGGTCATCTTATTCAAGCTGCGGTAGCGGCTAGAAGATCGTTAGATGATGCTGTTCTTTTTTCAGTGGCTAGAAGATTTGCTGATCTACTTATAGAGATTTTTGGATATGGTGAGAATAAGCTAAAGACTTCTGATGGTCATCCCGAGATCGAGATGGCTTTAGTTGAGTTATATAGAGAGAGTAGAGATAGGAGGTATCTTGATTTAGCGAGCTTCTTTGTTGATATAAGAGGAAGAGGGTATGTTGCTCAAACAAATAGAAACGAGGTATTTGCTATTATGATGAACCCTGTGTATCTCGTAGATCATGAGCCTATAAAGATGATGAGCGATTTCGTTGGCAGTCATGCTGTTAGAGCTCTATACTTCTTCACAGGTGCTACTGATCTATACCTTGAGACTGGGGATCAAGAGCTCTGGAACGCTTTGACTAGGTTGTGGAGAAAGGCTTTGAGGAAGATGTATATTACTGGCGGTTTTGGCTCTAGGTATGATGGTGAAGCTTTTGGAGAAGACTATGAGCTTCCGAATGATAGAGCCTATAGCGAGACCTGCGCTTCTGTAGCAGGGGTTATGTGGGCTTGGAGAATGTTTTTAGCGACAGGAGATGCTGAGTATATGGATGTTTTGGAGAGGGTGCTCTACAATGCTGCACTAGCTGGGATATCTTTTGATGGGACGAAGTACTTCTATGTAAATCCGCTTGCAGACTACTTCGGCAAACACGAGAGGAGGCCATGGTATGACTGTGCATGCTGTCCACCAAACATAGCAAGGCTTATAGCATATATGCCTAGCATTATCTATGCAGTGTCAAAGAGTGGGCCAAAGATATGGATAAACCTGTTTGTAGCTAGTGAAGCTAATATTGATCTCAATGGGAACAGGGTTAGGATATCTATGGATACTGAATACCCGTGGAATGGCAAGATATTTATCAGAGTAAGTCCTGAGAAAGTTGAGGACTTCTCTCTAATGATTAGAATACCTAGATGGGCTCCAGGAACAGTGATTAAAGCTGGGAACAAGGTTTATGAGCCTAGAGCTGGAGAGTATTTCGAGTTGAATAGGAGGTGGGACGCTGGAGACTCTGTTGAAGTCGATATGCCGCTGAAACCCATACTCATAACACCACACCCAATGATAGAGGCTGACTGGAGCAAAGTAGCAATAGTTAGAGGACCCCTAGTCTATGCTATTGAACAGGTAGATAACAAAGACCTTGACACAAACCACCTAGCCATAAAACCTAGTGAAGCAAACCTCAGAGAAAGATTTGAACAACAGCTATTCAACGGAACCGTTACTATAGAAGGAGATGGATATGAGATTGAGCAGCCACATAAAGACCCCGATCCATACCACCCATACGAGCCTCCAAAACCCAAGAAGAAAGTAACATTCAAAGCAATACCATACCACCTATGGAACAACAGAGAGAAATCCAAAATGCATGTATGGATCAAAATGATAAGCTAATTTGGAGAATAACACAAAAAGTATTCACCCCCACCAGGTGTTTACAAATCACTTCAAACCCATAACAGCCTGTGATAATTATGATTAAAAATTGAATAATGCAATAGCTTTGATAGCCAGAAGTTATATTAGCCAATAAGTATGAGATACTCTTGTAAACATCAACTGAGTGTTGCAATACCTGGTTAAAGACCGCGGCAAATCCCTCAATGATGTCACCTCTATAAACTCTTGATGCTTTGACTGTGTCTACAGAACTCTTTTTAACCTTTAATTATTGTCAATGGTCTATTTATGTACTTATGCATCTCTCTAGAAGATGGTCTAACGTATAAGACGTAACATTGATTATCAGAGCATTATCGCAAGGCATTTTAGCTATTTAACTGACCTCCTCCCCATCCTGAGGGGACCCAGCCTTCAGGGTGACTCATTGATTCCCTTCATCTATTCATGTTTACATCTGAGGGGTAGGGGAGAACAGCTTCCCCCATCCCAACTGGTTCATGTGGTTGCCAAACCTGTATCCAAATGCTTAGAGGCAACAACATTTTCAATTACTCATCATCAAGAGCAATCAAGGTAGAGGAAGTTCATAGGCTTTTCTACTCATCCACGCCTTGAAAGGCAAGGCTTTCGATTGTAAAAGTTAACCTTGTTTTGAGGACTCAAAATCGCTCTATTAAGAGATCACAGTTGAAAATGTTGTTAAGGAGTTGAGGGAGTCAAGGTATTAAATACTAAAATTGCTTATTTAGATAGCTAACGTTATAGTTAAGCAAGGCATTCTTTGAAGAGGAGTTGAGGTGATTAGGTTTATCTATTCAGGTGCTTGGGTACTAGAGGAAGAGATGAGCAATTCATGTTCTTTTAAGTATATTAATCTATTTAACGAGATTACGTATCGTGGTATTTGGATTTGAGTAGCTTTGAGGATAGGATCTTTAGGTTAGAGGAGAGGGTTGGTAGGCTAGAACAAGCTGTTAATGCCCTTAGAGAGAGGGTTGAGGGAATTCTTGAACAAATGGATAAGAGGTTAAATCACATTGAGTCTGAGCTAAGAGAGCTTGGCACAAGGTTCTACTGGTTAATAGGCATAATAATATCTATGTGGGTAACGATAATACTGACAATACTATTCAAGTGACATGCTCAAATAAATACCTTAACTCTATACACATGTATTAGCATTATTAAAACAATACTCAACTTAGCTCATAGCTTCAGCCTCATGTATCAATTCTTTTATGCAAAGCTTATACAGTCTTGAAGGATATCTTTGCATAGCCTCCATCAATTTCTAGATCAATGTATGCTATTCTCTCGCTTTGCTTAACAGCCTTAAGCTTTTCATCAATTTCTATATCTGTATAGCCTCCAACACCTTTTTGAATGACATTCACTAGGGTGTTTTGAGGGACTGAGGCTTCTATCTTTAGCAAACCTCCACTCATTTCAGTAGCTATCCTGGCAATTCCTTTGAATTCTGTGTATCTAAGCTGAAGCTCTACTACACCTCCATTCACATCGGCGCTGATGTTTGTTTCTGAGAGCTTCTCGCTTCTAATTCTTGTCATCCCACCCTCAACATCTAGCTTTAGTGTGTTTACCCCACTGGGTATTTCCATCTCCACTACACCTCCATTCACATCAGTCAAGACTTTTTCAAGCTTTGTGCTGGGTAACGCTACATGGGCTTCACAACCATTTAGACTGACCTCTAGCTCGCCCCCCTCCTTAACCTCGACATCAAAATCGCATGAATCTCTTCTATAAACTTCAATCCTACCACTATCACCCTGATAAACTTTAGCATAGCCCCCCACAACCTCGAGAGCAAGAACCTTTATACTTGGTATCGCTCCACTGTAAATAAGCTCTCTACCCCTATTCAACTTCATGTGCATGCGTGGAGCTAGTGATGTGATCATGCGTGTAACAACACTTGTCATAGCCTCTATAGCGCTGCTAATAACGCTTGTCAGCGGAGGGATGAGGGCAGCTTCCTTACCACTGACAATGTTTAGAACATCCCTTGCTTTGAGGTGTACTAGAGTCTCTAAATGTTTTGGGACCTTCAGAGTCACAACATCTTGAATACTTTCAACAACCTCGTTAAAGAGCTTTGGATCAACATCTTCAGAAACCTCAACCTTTATCACGTCTGTGATAAGCAACCTCTTGCCCATTGCCTTAACCTTCTCCAGCAGCTCTCTATCTATGGTTAAGCTAATTCTATCCTGCAAAATAATGAGATCAGGCTTCACATACTCTGTTTCTTTAGATGCCCCCTCTTCTTCACGCTTAACATTCTCAACATTATTTGGGAGCACTAGCTGTTGAGATGTTTTCAGCAGGTTATATGCCTTGAGCCCTAGATCGGTAAGCTCGTAGTATCCATCAGGAGTCTTTGTAATGAAGCCTACAAGCTTCTTTAAATGAAAGGTTAGTGTTCCTGTGTCATCTATGTTGATATCTCTCATAAGATCTGTAAAGCTTCTCTTACCCTTTTCACCCAGTATCCTTATAATCCCTCTCCTAATTCTGTGACTCAGCACCTCAAATATTTTTCCCATTTCCTCAGATTCTTCACTCAACTAAATCTCCCAGAGGTTTACTTGTTTCAGCAAGTAGATAAGGTGTTTTGTAGAGTCTGCTAATCATATTCAACTCCTTTCATGTGCTGAGAATCCTAACCAAATCAACTTATATCCTTGACGAGTCGGGTTGCAGATTGGCGAATAGCCATGTATGCTATTGAGGCTGTTGAGCTTGGGAAGAGATTTGGGGGTTTTTGGGCTGTGAAAAGCGTCACCTTTAGCATTAGAGAGAGATGCATAGTTGTGTTAGCAGGTCCTAATGGAGCTGGGAAGACAACTACTGTTAGAATGCTTACAACAGTGTTTAAGCCGAGCAAAGGATTTGCAAGGGTTATGGGCTTTGACGTTGTTAAGGAGTTTAAGGAGGTTAGGAAGAGAATAGCATATCTACCTCAAGACTATGGGAGCCCGGGTGATATAACGCCATTTGAGTTCATAATCTACACCCTGATGATGAGAGGCTTTAGCTACTTTGACGCTAGGAAAGAGGCTAGGAAGTGGATAGAGTTGCTAGGCTTAGAAAAAGTGGCTAAAAACACTCTTAGGGTTCTTAGTGGTGGTGAGAGGAGGAAGACACTAGTTGCAGCAACACTAGCTTCAAATGCAGATGTTGTGCTTCTTGATGAGCCTACAACAGGTCTCGATGTTGAGGCTAGGTACACGGTTCTCAAGGCAGTTAAGGACTCAACAAAGATTCTTGGATCAACAGTTATGCTAACAACTCACATGCTTGAAGAAGCTCAACTAGTAGCAGATTATGTGGTATTCATAAATAGTGGTGAAGTAGTTGCAAGAGGAGAGCCGGAAGAACTTCTAGTTACAGTTCCCTATAGATATAGAGTTATTCTAGAGGGCATTAGTAAGAAGTGTTTGAGAAATAGGTATATTGACTTGGGGGAAAAGGTGATTACATGGACTAGAAGCGAAGAGGAGGCTAGGCAATTAGCAGATGTGTGCAGACCAAGCTCATTTTTAGTAAGGGATGTTACATTAGAAGATGTATACCTTTATATAGTGGGTGAGAAGAGATGAAGTTTCTGTGGAGAATATTAGGTGTAACACTATTTAATTTCACTTTCGTTAAGAGGCAGTGGATGTGGATAGCGCAGGAAGCGATGTTTGCTATAAGTATTGCTATGCTTGCCTATGGATGGGGAGGATACACAGTAATTAGGTCAACAATACCAGTTTACATCATGATTAGTGCATGGGGTTTTGGAGCAAATCTTGTTGCTCAAACAGTTGGGTATGATAGGATTAGTAGAGAGTGGGAGAGAATGATAGCATCACGATTAACAGTATTTGAGTACTTCATAGGGGTGGTTCTTGGTACAACACCCTTCATATTATCACCTATAGCAATTCTAACTCCAATAGCTATTGCACTAGACCTTGGGTTAAAGACTATAGCAATAGCATTACTAGTTTCACCAATAGCAATGGCTTTAGGAGCATTTCTATCACTAGCAATTGTGCTCAGAATCAAGAATCCAATGAATATATCAGCTATTACAAACCCCCTGGTAATAGCAACAACATTCCTACCACCAGTACTATACCCACTAGCAATACTACCAGAACCTCTAAGAATAGCTTCTATAGCTATACCCACAGTTGCATTAGCAGAGATAACAAGATTTATGAGCATAGGAGCCTGCACAACATCTCTAGAGCTATCTATAGCATCTACAGCTATATGGCTTATAGCAACAGCTATAGCCATGATAAAAGTCCTTAGATGGGGGTTGGAACCTTGAGCAACCTCTTCCCAATGTTGAAGTACAGGGATTTCTGAAAAGACAAGGCTGCTTGGAACCACACCCCCTCTTCCAGATCAACCCTGGGCTAGGCTTCTCAAAAACCTAATCCATAAGAAAAATATGGAAACCACTATGAAACTCAAAGCAGTAGCCAAAAGATGTGTTGCAAATATTTGTCTGCTCTAAAACTATTGTTATTGGAGCAAGAGCAAAGAATTGATGCATTTTAGTATTGAGTGAGTTGAAGAGGCTTTGGGAACCTGTTGAAAAGCTTAGGGAGGACTTCCAGGCATTTGTAAAGCTGGAGGAGAAGAGATGGGAAGAGGTATTCAAAAGATTCGAAGCTATTGAAAAGACTTTGGCTGAGCATAGTATGAGGCTTGATAGAATTGAGAAGATGGTGTACAGGATTTGGCTTTGTCTAGTGCTTTAACAGAGATTACATTTGACTAGATATGTATGAGAGGATCCTAGAGAGGAGATTAAGTTAAGAGATGAAGAGATTATTATTAAGAAGAGAGGCATTGTAATAGATAAAAAAGTGAAAATATTATGGTATTCAATTACTAAATGGCTCCTTATAATTGGCTTCTCTGCACCCGTGTTTTTATGGTGTTACTGTTATAGGTATGCTCATTTTTATGCCTCCAGCTTCTATTGCGAGGGTGTAGTTGCCTGGCGTTACATCTGCTTTAAAATAGGGGTCTTTAACAGCTTTCCAGCTGAGGGTGTAGGAGATATTCTTCGGAGGTTCAAAGCGTAGTGGGAGTGTTGGGTGTGAATGCACCATGGCTAATCCATATACCTTCTCACCCCTGGAATTAAGTACGTCGAGCATTATGCAGTCGATGAAGAATGCCTTCTCACCCTCAAACACAACCTTTATCCACAGGGTTCCATTAACCCTCACACTATCGTTACTCAAGTACACAGTGACTCTAAGTCCTGGAACCTCTCCACTAGCTACAGGGCCTCTAAACTCTATAGATGGAGAGGTTACTGTTACAGTTAACCGAGTTTTTGGTGTGAATGTCTGTGAGCCATTTGGGGGTATAACTATGTCACCATATTCATAGATTACCTTTGTAGAGAAAGACTTTGCAGATGTGTTCAGCTGCCAAAAAGTTGTTGTATTTGTAGATCCTGGAAGTCGCTCTCCTCCCAATATACGTGTTACTGTCACAGTAATAGGTTGTATACAGGTAGTAGTAACAGTTGTTGTTACAGTAATAGTTGATGATGTGCCATTAGAACTGCTAAACATATATCCATACATCAGCCCTAGCATTGCTAAAGCTATTAGTATTAAGAGCATTGCTACAGTATGTGCCTCTCCAGTTCTACACACTCTACCTGAATTCATATACTTTACCCTGGTGTGCCATTATTGTAAAAACACTTATAATACCCGCGTATAGTGACGCATTTGTCACTCAGATTGTGACACACTATATTTGAGTAGAACTGACCTCCTCCCCACCCTAAAGTGCAAGGCTCTCAGTTATAACATTTAGAGATCTTGAACTATGGATTGATGGAACCCCCCTGTTTGCGATGGCTATAGATAGGTATATTTAATTAGTGTTGCACATAGTAGAGCTTATTATGCTTCTAAGTAGAGCTTCTTTATTTGAGTGAGTTGCATGGATGTCTACAGCGAGGTTCTGAAACTGCTTTCTCAATATCCTGATGGGGTTCCTCAGTCTCTTCTATATAGAGTTCTGCCTTTCTCAAAGCCCTATATAAGCATTGTGCTTAGTAAGCTCGAGAAGCAAGGAATTATTTACAGGACTAGGATTGGCAACACGTATATAGTTAAACCTGTTAAGCCTGTGCAAAGGTCTTTTGAATCGAGAGTGCTGAGCCTTGGCATTGTGTGGTCTAGTGAATATCTCTTCCTAGGGCACTTTGTTAAGAGGCTTAGAGATGATGCTCAGCTAGAGTTAGAGGTAAAGGTTTACCCAAGTGCAGTAAAAGCTACGATGGCTCTCCTCATAGGAGATGTGGATGTTGTTCTAAGTCCTCTCATAACACAGGTGTATGCATATGCATTGTCTAAGGGGCTGAGAATAGTTGGTGGGGGGGCTGGTGGTGGTAGTGCAATTTATGAGATCAATGGTGGTGTAGAGGGTGTTGCAACATCAAGCGAGATGTCAACAATGGATCTATGCAGAGCGCTAGCAGTTAAGAAAGGAATTATCCAAGCAGAGCATGTCACATATTTTAGCAGTCCTGAGGAAGCTGTAAAGATTTTAAAGATGAAGAGGGCTAGATACGCTATAGTCTGGCATCCACTACAACACGAAGTCGAGAAGCTTGGCGGCAAAACAATTGAAGAATGCGAATCATTTGAAGAAACTAAACACTGTTGCACACTAGCTGTAGCAACATCGCTGCCAATTGATATTGTAGATAGAATAGCAAAAATTTATAGAAGCTCTATTGAGGAATTCAAAAAAAGTAAGCAGAGATTTCTAGAGTGGTACTCAACATTAACAGGAATAGATACAGCAACACTCAAGAAAGCTCTAGAACTGTATCATTACGAAGAAAACATCGATTTAAAAAGCATAGAGAAATTACTTAACTTCATAAACCTGCAAGTACCACACATCAAAACCCTACATAGCGCCATCTACAAGTAAAACCACACAATTAATACCATTGTGCCATTCTATAATACAATTAAAACCCTGCGATAAATTTTGGATAGCTAACTAAAAACATATATTTATTATATTGCATTCATAAAAATTTCTAAATAAAATTAGTTAGCTGTTATATAAGATAGATTTAAATATACGAAAGTTGCTATAATATTTCCTAGAAGGTGTAATCAGATGGATGAACAGATACCTCTTCAAATAGGGTCTAGATTCCCACAAATGACTGTAGTAACAACACATGGCTTGAAAAAACTTCCAGATGATTACAAAGGCAAGTGGCTAGTGCTTTTCAGTCATCCAGCAGACTTTACACCTGTATGTACAACAGAGTTCATAGGATTTTCAATAAGATATGAAGACTTTAAGAAGCTCAATGCAGAGCTCCTAGGGCTAAGCGTTGACAGCACTTATGCTCATATTAAGTGGATTGAGTGGATAAAGGAGAAGTTTGGTGTTGAAATACCGTTTCCAATTATAGCAGATCCAAGAGGAGAGGTAGCGAAAAAGCTAGGCATGTTCCCTGTTGAAGGTACTCACACAATAAGAGCAGTCTTCATTGTGGATCCCAACGGCTTTATAAGGGCTATGCTATACTACCCAGCTGAAACAGGTAGAAATCTAGATGAAATCCTCAGGCTGTTAAAAGCTTTACAAACGAGTGATAAATATGGTGTTGCACTACCAGCTAACTGGCCAAACAATGCACTCATTGGTGAAAGAGCTATTGTCCCGCCACCAATAACTGTGACCGATGCTCAAGAAAGGCTGAAGAAATATGAGTGTTTTGATTGGTGGTTCTGCCACAAAGATATTCCAGAGGAAGAGGCTGAAGAAGCTAGGAAATTCCTAGAGAGAGCATCTACAAGACCTGTGCTAAAGAAGTAGCTTTAACTCCTCTTCCCCAGAAACTCATCCAATTTTTTAACCCCTTTCAACAGCTTGATTATTCTAGACTTCTCAGCCCATGTCCTAGAGCCCAAGGCAGAAAACCTGTCAACAATCTTCAGCGCCTCTTCAACACTATCTACATTATATGGCTGCTGACTGTATAAAGCCCTTAGCTGCTCTCTAACAAACCACACACCAATTGGTATATCAAAGCCTGGATATATCTCTCTAAGTACAACAGCTGTAGCTTTTCTCGAGATTCTCGCGAGGTACTCTGCTGTTGCCAGCCTTGCGGCATAGTAGCAACCACCTATAGATGCATATTTATCTCTAGGTTTAAACAGCTCATAGTCTCCTTCTATAGCTACGCTTTTCCCAAAAGGATTCCAAGTTGATTTAGGGAACCAGGCCTCCATCCACTCAAAACCCCATTCACCAGGTATGAGAATAGATATGAACAGGTTTTTATGGTTATACCTCACAAAAACCTGTGTTTTGCTAACTGGGTTAAACCACTTCACCTTCTCTTCAATTAAATGCCTTGAGATAGTATCATCGATAGCTGTTATAGCCCACCTTGTTGGGACAAGTCTTCTATTCCTCTTCTTACCCAAGGCACCAACACTGAGAAGCCTCTGTATATGAGAAACAGGTGTTCCAGAGCTATACAACTCTATCACAGCTTCTACAGCTCTAGCATCAGTATCGCTATAAAGCCTCTCAACAACCCTTGTAGGAGGAGGTGTTGTCAGTACTCTGAGGCTTTCCACAGGGGCTCTGGGGCCCATGGGAGGCTCATATTCACTAAAGCTAAAGCCTGTAGGCCTCTTTGCAAACTTAACCTCCACATCAACAGGCTTCAGCGAGAGTGTGAGTAACTGCAAATCCTGAACATATCTATCCTCAACAAACCTAACATCAACAATCTTCCTGCCTAAAAAGAGACTGAGCCTCAAGTTCAAGACCTCATCAATTGATTTGGAGCTCCACAGCTCAGGAAAATCATAGATCTGCGTATCCCCAACATCATTTGGTGTAAGAGGACCTGCAAAAACTTGTGGATATCCAATTCTACCAACAAATACCGCTGGAGGGGAAGAACCAAAGAGCTCTGTAGAATTAGTGGAAACCCTTTGAGAAACTCTAAGCTTTGTGAGGATAGGGCAATAAGCTCTGCCACAGAGGTATCTAGCACCCCTACACAATATGCATAGATCGTAACTCATTTCACCACATCCTCAGATCACATAACTCAGCAACCTATCTTTATCCCAGTCACCACTAATGGAATATGCTAGGGAGATTTATATGCATTGAGGTTGCAGAAAGTTTTTATCGAAACATTGCAGAGAATGAAAATGTAAACACTTTTAATCGCTGTGAAGCGGTATATACCTCTTTCCATGACCCTTGGTCTTCGATACCCTGCTATAGAACGTTGCTAAAGCTTCAGAGTTCCCCAAAACCATTATTGTGTATATGCATTTACCAGCTATATGGTGATGGCTGTAATTCACTATGATATCCTTGTATCCGGCTAAAATCCTCTCCATCTCTACCGTATCTGGATCTTCAACCACTACCAAGCCATAACATGTGTGAGCCTTTGCCAGATGATTTAAGTCGCTTAGATAATTCCTTAAAGCCTCTTCTACAACAGCAGACCTGTCAACGCCAAGACTCTTCGTGACCTCATCTAGCTTGGAGTAAAGCCTCTGCTCTATAGATACACCAAATCTCTTCTTAGCCATACACCCAGCGCCTCATAACTAGGGATACTGTGTAAAGTACTAGCGTTATAAATCCTATGCTTGCTGCAGGAGCTATATTTAGCTTTACAGCAACTATTAAACCTATAATCGAAGAGTTTATAGATGACAAGACACTGACCAGCATAGCCTCTCTAGAACTAGACACCATGTTAGAGGCTATGACTGCTGGTAAGCTCAGCAACACATGCTCTAGTATAAAGCCCACAAACCTTAGCAGCGCTACAGAGGCTATGGCAAGCATTGTGTAAAAAACAGTGTCATAGAGCCATAGCTTGGATAGCGATAGCTTTACATGATCAAAGTCAGAACCCATATAGACATTCACATCGTAGAGCAGAACACCTAGAATCACAACAGCCAAAGCAATAACTGCAAGGGTTAAAACATCTTGCTGTGTAGCTAAAAGAGGGTCTCCGAGTATCACAGCCCACAAATTGTACTGGATGCTATACTTCGATAAAACATAGTATGTTGCCATCACGCTTCCAGCTGCTGAAAAAGATACAAACACTGATGTAGCTACATCTGGATCTACCCCCAGATCGATAATGTGTCCAACGCCATTCACGAGAATGACACCAACTATCACAGCCCATACAAACTCATTGAACATGAATATAGTTCTGTAGATCAGTATTCCAAGGGCTATGGCGAAGAGAGACATGTGGGGTGCTTCAGTAGCTAAGAAGAAAAGCCTTCTAGCAGCTATGGAGGGGCTGAGAACACCGTAAAGCAGGGCTGTGAGGATAAGTATGGCTAACCACTCAAAGGGTACTGCAAAATATGTGTAGAGAGATGTTAAAATAGCTACTAGAGCAAGCACCACCATTAAACGGCTGCTTATCAACATCTTCCTACCTCCTCTTAAACCAGAGATACATCATTATGATGCCCACAGCTATAACAAACAACACCACACCAACGAGCATAGGGGTAGAGACGCTAGAGCCACCTGCTTGCTGAGTCACTGTAGCTAAACTCACATTGTTCACAATTTGGGCCACAGTTCTCAAATATTCTAAAGATCCATTATAAGTCAATGGATTTGGCAGTGCAATGAAGGGAGCACCATGTCTTCTAGCCATATCCCTCAGCTTATCCTCTGCAGCACTCCCAATAGTGGCTATAACAGCAACATGTTTTGCTGAGGATATAATGCTCTCTGCATTTGTATAGTCCTGAGGCGTTATCGGCACATCCTCTTCCCTAGCCAGTACCTGCTTCACATCTAGGCCAAGCCATACTGCTACGTATTGTAGTGGAGGTAGGTCTACTACAGCTAGCCACCCGCTAAATCTTCTCACACTAGAATTCAAAGCTGCTAAATCCTGCAACAACTTTTCAGCACTAGCTCTATACACACTTGCACACTCTGGTCTAAGCGTTTCTAAAGCATGTTCAACATCTTCTATAAGCAGTTCATAATTTCGTGGATAGAGCTGAATACCGTGATAATTCGTGGCATTTGTTTGCGGATGCCTCAGAATAGTTACCCCACTTATGCTTGGCAATTCAATGAGCTTTCCATGTATCTGCCCAGATTCTGCAAGTTCTCTAATCCTAGTCTCAAACGGTGCATGACCTGTGGAAATAATTAAATCAGCTCTCTTAATCAAGTCTATGTCTGATGGAGTTAACGAGTATTCATGAGGATCCATACCAGGTTTAACAAGGTTTATAACAGCATCTCCCTTGCAGACCAGTTCATCAATATCTTCGTAGAGAAATGGAAAAGTGACGACAATTGTTAAGCCATTTCCAGAGCTTGCTACAGGTATATAAACAGCTATTTGTAGCAACAATAATATCGCTGTGAATAGCACTACAAGAGTTCTCCTCATCGAATCTCCTCACAGCATTGATATAGTTACTGTTGTGCACAAAACCTTATAAGCTTTTCGAGTACTGTGCACAATATGTGGAAAGCATGTTGCTAGAAGTTGTCAACGTAACAATAGGCTATGGGAAGCCGCTAATTGAAGGTATAAACATCAGGTTAGAGAAACCTTTATTGCTACAGATTATTGGTCCTAATGGTGCGGGAAAAACAACATTCCTGAAAACCCTCTCCGGTCTTGCAAAGCCCTTGAAAGGCCATGTACTGGTAAATAATATTGATATTACTGCAAATCCTGAAGCTGCTGGGAGATTCATGGCTCTCCTCCCACAGCTCACCACAAACAAACAGATGAGTGTGCTCCCCATAAGTGTGTGGGAGTTTGTGGAGATAGGTGCAAGGCTTTGCTACAGAAAGAGAGGTAGAGAAGTTAGTAAAGAGGAGCTCAGGAACAGTGTTAGAGAAGCGCTGAAATATGTGGAACTAGATCCCAGTACTTGGAGCAAAAATGTGTGGAGATTGTCCGGAGGACAAAGGCAAAGAACCTTAATAGCTAGGGTAATCGCCTGCAACGCACCTATACTACTCCTCGACGAACCACTTTCATCCGTAGACCCAGAAGGCAAAATTGATATAACGCACCTGTTTAGAGAGCTAAAGAAGGAAAAAATAGTTATAGCCACATGCCACGACCCAGAGATGCTCATAGAACAAACAGATTTGATGATGCTCATGGGAAGAGGGTATTACACTATTGGTAAACCCAGCGAGATTATGAAAAGTGATACACTAAGAAGGATCTATGGAGAGTCAATAATGGAGTTCGCTAACCACATCCACATATGCGACTACCATGCATAACATATATGTTGAAGCACGCTAAGCAAGAACCCACGCTCTTGCCAATAAACAAAACTGCTTAAATCTACTACACTAATATCAATATACTCCCAAAATCACATGCATAAGTTTCCGCACATCTCTGTATCGTCATACCTATCACTATTTATCCCCGATGGCTCTTCCATTATTTTAGGGTTTTTCAGGACCTCATCCAGGAAGAGCTCAATGGAACAGGGCTTCCATCCACCTTCAACATGCCTAAGCTTGGAGCAGGGCTCCTTGCCTATGCAGATTTCTGTGAGGTACACAAGTGTAGAATTTATAAGTTTTCTCATAGTCTCAAAAGAACACAAAACACTTTAACCAACCTTATCAACTGAAACAGCCATGTTGTACAACCCAGAGTTTTCTATCAGGATCAAAACTTGCTAGCTCTTTTTATTGTAATCTCTATCCTCTTTTTCTCTAGTAGTGTAGCACACTTTTTGATATGTGATAAGCTGTATGAGGAGGTGGCTATAGTAGAAGAAGCTCAGCCTCTTTTAGCACTCCTCTAACTACATCTACTTCTAGTCCAAATATCTCAAGAGCTGTTACACCTATTACTACAGCATCACCCTCCTCGCCGAATATAGCTGGTATTATGCGTCGCTCTCCAAGAAGAGTCATTCCAACTTCGCCCACATCTCTCTCAACATATCCTCCAAAAAGCCCTGAACTTCCTTCTCCTCAACGGCTTTACCCCTAACTTCTCAAGAATATCCCTCCTGACAACACTGTAAACAACCCCCATATCCACAATAGCATCAACCTCAATAACTTTCTCGGGCTGAAGAGGATTATATAAACCAGTCCTAACCCTTACAAAACCCATAACTAAAACATTTTAAAATTCTCATCATTAATTGCTTTTACACAACTTAAATACTTATAACCTCAAGCCTCGTACTCGAGTTGATGTTTCAGTAGCTAAGGTATTTAGCTAACCTACAATAGAAAGCTACCACAGGTAATCTATGAAAAAGACATGTATATAGGTTTGCATTACAACCGAAAGCCTCGCCCTTCAGGGTGGGAGGAGGTCAGAAAGTTGTTAGCTTCATTTACAGCTGAAAGCCTTGTTTTCTTTTTAAGTAGGGGAGGAGATTAGCTCTGTCAAAGCTTTTCCATAGATCTTTAAAGTTAAGATGAGGGCTGTTACTATGAGCAAAACTTCTGATACTGCTAGGAACTCTATCTCACCAAGGTATTGATATAACATAGCTAAGCTGTCTACAGCTCCATGGATGGCTATAGCTAGGCCAAGGCCTATAAGACCCATGCTTCTTTTAACCATGTCTAGCATAAACAGAGCTAAACCAACATGGAATAATGCTGAGGCGAATCTTTCGTAAATCGATAGAAATGCTGATGCTAGAAAAATGTTTGCTGAGGCTGTATATAGGTAATTCACTTGTGTGGGGAAGGTTAGAAGTGTTATAGCGAGTGCTTCTGCAAAGCCAAAACCGAGGCCTATGTTCAAAGCTTTTATGTAACTGCTTTTTCTAATCCATAGATATTTAAGGGTCTCTTGGATGATGCCAGCCATAAAACCGGCCCAGAGAGATATACCAACAATGAATAGAATACCCTTGGAATATATCCTGTCTAAAACCATCTTACTAATTGTAGCAGGATCAGTAATATTCATGGCTGCTGCCTCCTGCCTAACATCAAAAACTATAGGAAGTAAAGGGATTTGCTGAACGTACGACAAAACTTGTATACCGATGCAAATGAATAGAATTGCCAAGCCCATAAAAAACTCTCTCCAATAAAACCTCTTAAAACCAAGCATATAAATGAAAAACATTGCCAGCAAACCACCAACAACAGGAAAAAGAGGATAAAACCAAATAAACATGTTATCGCCTAAAATGGAACTCTACACAGCAAAATATATATCTTAATAAAAGCTTTGATAAATAGCCTTCACTTTAGTATAAACATCTCAAATACCACTACTCCCAACTTTACGAATTTGCTAACAGCTTTTCTAATGTTGTTATTGGCCATGCTTACTTGAAGGAGTAACGCCTAGCAAAGGTTTTAAACCTGTATTATCGCTTTAAAGTGTGAAGCGATGTAGAATGATTTGCGTGGATAAGGTAATTAAGTATAGAGGCAATTTATTCATAAGGGTTGTCATAGAGTCTCTAAGTAATGATGTTCTGTGTGAAGAATTTTTAGAGGCTTTGAAGCAAGGTGATGACTCCAAATTTTTGGATAAGGTCTCAGACCTGGTTAAGATGCATGGTGGTTGCAGGATTCTCTCTGAAACCCCCATAAAAATTGTTTCTGGGGATGGAAAGATAGGAATGGTCTTAGAGCCGGCTAACTTTTTCACAAAGGCATACTGGGAAATGGGTTTCCCCGAGGCAATTACTTGTAATTAGCTGTAGTTAGTTGTGAATATTGCCTCGGGGTTCCCTGCATTGGGTCGTGTTCTCACACCCTCATCTGCAGGGCTATCAGGGCTCAACTTAACCCTAGAGCCCCTCATCTGCTTCAGCCCCTTGCCCACACCTTGGGGGCAACCACATGTGGTTGCCGAACCCTCATCAATGCGGGTTCACAGGGGTTTTGAAAGCACTAGGTGTTTATCACGGTTATAAGCTTTAGAGGTTAGTGAAAATGTTGCACAGCTAGACCAATGCATTTACAGCTATTCACAGCTGATGCAGACCCAGCCACGGCTGTAGAGAGAGCGAGAGAAGTGTGTAAATAGTGAGGT
>JAPWTX010000023.1 GCA_028275825.1 Ignisphaera sp.
TTTCCATTAATCCCCACCCTGAAGAGCGAAGGTTATTAGGTGGTTCATGGGCTTCCTGCATATATTTAGAGCTACATACGTGATCAATTGCTAAACAGCTCGGCTTATGTACTTATTACAACCGAAAACCTCCTCTTCAGGGTGGAGAGAAGGTCAGCAGTAACATTATTTAAAAGATGCTTCTCTATACGCTAGATACATTCAGGTGGGTAGAGAGCTACATTTTCTATCAGCTTCAACAATTCATAAAACTACAGAGATGTTCATACCCCTATAAGTAAGTAACCTCCTCTCCGCACTAAATTAGCGAAGATTCCTGCTAAGGTGGGGAGGTTTGGGTTGCAACATCTTCTCCAGGGGTTTTAGTTTCAGGCTGTTACAGAACTGATGGTAAGTTTAAATATTTGTGAATATCTGTAGATACTTAGCTCTTAGAGCAATGTTTAAATAACTCTACACTCACTATGGTTTCTCGGATGATCCGCATTGAGGTGACATATAGAGACTTGGGTGGGAGTCTCGTGGCGTTTGACTCTACAGACACTCATGGGATGTGGGTGATGCTAGTGAGCCCACACAGAGGTGCAGCCCATCTAACGGAATCACAATTCACAAATAACATCGAGTACCGTTAGCGGGGAAACGCTCTGACCTATAGCCCATTACTCTATTCCAACAGGGCTCGGAGTTATGGATAAACAATTGATCATAGCTTAAAAGAGCTTGGACTCATCACAGAGAGCAGTATTGATTGAAGGAGAATCATAAACTTCTCTACTCATCTCTGCCTAGTGCATGTATTTATATTAAGGACGAGGATGGTATAAAGTACGCTAAAGTTTATATATCTCTCTTTTATATTCTAAACCCTCAGAATTCCTCAGTTAGAATAGGTAATGTTCTATGATAGAATCTCATGGTGGGGAGGGATATGGATAGGTCTAGGGTTTTTGTTGTTGTTAGGAGGTTTATGGAGGGTAGGGTTCCTGGCTATTTTGAGGTTGTTGATATGCATTGTAGGAAGATGTTTGGTAGGGGCTGTATTGATCTTTTTATTGAAGAGCCTGAGAAGCTTAGAGAGGTTCTCATGAATAAATACAGTAATGATGTTCACCCAGTTTATTTCGTTGTGAAATACCTGTTTCTAAGACCAATACTGCTAGAGCTAAACAAGCTTGATGTTGAGGAAGAGCTAGCAACACTATTTCTACAAAACCCACAAAAATTCAGAGAAAGACTAAGACAAATCCTGGCACTTCCTTTTAACCCTTGATACCTACACTATTAATCCATCGCCATGAGGCACTTCCATTCACAAAGCCTTCAGCATCCTTATAGATTAATGAATAGCTGTAGAACCTAACGAAACAAGATTCACATCCACCTCCAACCCACCTAGGCTTGGAATAGATATTCTTAAAAACAAGGTATAAACAGGCCTCCTCCCTGCTCTAAAGTGCAAGTATCCCCTTTAGAGGGTCATCGGTTCCCTATACCTTTGTGTTTACAACTGAAAACTAGCCCTTCAGTGTGAGATGGATAAAAAGCTTATAAAGCGTATTAGTATGTATGATTGTCTACTCCTACAACATGCAGAAACCAATAGCTGATATATTTCGGGTCAATGAGAAAGTTCGATGAACTTCTCCATTGCATGTCTGATACCCATCGCATGCAATGTGAAATCAGTTTAACGATAAGAAATTGAAAATAGACTCCATCAGCATTCAATTGTTTAGAGCCGCCGGCGGGATTTGAACCCGCGGCTTCCGGCTTACGAGGCCGGCGCTCTACCGAGCTGAGCTACGGCGGCTTACCAATAATCCTTTTGTTGCAGGAATTAAAATCTTATGGCTGGCTACTCCTTGTAATAAATGGCAAGGGCTTGAACACACATGGGCTTTTCCTCACTGCTTAAGAACTCTTCATAGATATGATATTGTGGGATCCGATTCCAACATCGGTTCAGAGAATCTTTTCACTAGGATTATAGAGATTCTATCTTGATTAATGAGCACAGAAATTTCCGAGGCGAGAACCTCTAAAACATTTCTCAAAGCATTTACAAATGCTATGATAACGACTATGGCTAGAGCTATGGAGAGCACCATTGCTAGGTTTGAATGCTGCTATGATTTCAAGCAATATGGTGCTGAAATGCATTGCTCTAAGAGACTATAGCCAAGAACTTGGCAATGTGTTTAAGCTAATATCACAATGTCAGGACTCTCCATGTAGAACTTCCCTCTACATACTTAAAGAACTTGGGACATAATCAGGTAACAAGGTTGAAGCTAATAGGCTCTATGTAGATATTGCAAGAGCTTTGTGTAGTGTTGGTATATCCGTATCTAGATTTGACTACAGAAGCCACAGCGATTCACCACTAGATTTCGAAGAGTTTAGGTTGTTTGAGTATGCTTTAGAAGATGCTGAAAATGCCTTGAAATACATTTTAAACAACTTTAACCCAAAGAAAGCACTGTTAATAGACCTTAGCATGGGTGGGGCTTCAGCTCTTATATAGATTCATATTGCTTTATAGTCATAGCCTCATCTCCTTCCCCTATACCACTCCTCGGATCTGCATATGCCTTGGGGGCTTTCAGAAAAATTCGGAGACCCCACATCTTGGGTTGCTGCCCTTGGGGAGAGCCCCCACCTTGAGAACCCCTATAACAACAGGCTCTTCACCCCTCACAGAGTAACTCACTGATCTATGTACCTGTTTTCAAATCTTATTTTTTATCAATATTAATTGTTTGTGATGGCATGGCTAGATTCATATGTGCTGAGTGCTCTGCGATAGAGTTTAGAGGTGGGGCGGTGGTTCTATACCCACTGGCGAAGTACCAGCCCGAGCTGACGGCTCCCCGCCATGAATGGTGAGGGTTCTGCACCCACTAGGGCTTTCCCTCACCACTCAGGAACCCCTCACGGGTGTGGCATCATTTTTTCAGGCCCCGCCGCCAGCTTCGGGGAGGTGCAGGCTCATAGCCTGCTAAGCTCGCCCGCACCCAACACCAAAAACAGGTGTTGGGGCAAAAAGTTTATAAATTTTTGTTCAGATATTTTATGGTGGCAATAAAGCACCTCCCCGCCTTAAAAGGCGAGGCTTCCATTTGTGAAGCCGCTGCATGGTAGAAGGATGCATGTAATAATAATAGCAGAAGAGTGACATCAAGACATATAAATCTATATGAAACTCGAAACGAGGCTGCAGTTATAAAATTAAAATAGTGGTGGGTGCTCAGTATAGTTGCGCTTAACATCTGGTATTGAAGTTGTTTTGCAGGTGATGGAAAAATTTTGATGTTGAGATACATTAGCTTTAGTAACAAGAAATTCAAGGTTCTCATATTGCTGTTTTTCACAGTTTCTCTAGGATTGTCGATATATATTCATATACCTTATCCTCCTAATAGGCAACCTCCTTTAAATAATTTTGGGCTTCTCTATAGTGACATCATACACGGTGTGTTTGTACCTAGATTTCTAGATATTGTCTCATCATATGGTTTTCTAGATAGCAACAAGGTCTCTGAATATTGGTATAATGTGCAGGTAGTTGAGGAACTTGTTTACGGTAGATCTGCTAATTATCTTCAGTGTCCTGTGCCTTATCGGGACTACAAGTTCGAGTACCCCCCTCTCATTGCTGCTGTCTGGTACATGTCGACATGTGTTGCCTATCTCTATACATATCGCTTCATAAAAACCCCTAGCAATCCGTTGGAGTATAGGAGTATTGTTGAGAACTATGTTATTCCAATTCATTTTTCAATTCAAGTTGGAATGCTACTAATATTCTGCATTCTGACTCTGATCTATCTATACAAACTTTTAAAACAAGAAAATGATGCCTCTAGATTGCTGCTCTTCCTCATACTCCCATCAACAGTGATTTACATCACCTATAACTGGGATATAATTGCAGCGGCTTTTACATTAATGTCTTTGCATAGCCTTACAAAGAATAGATATGCATCTGCAGGGGTATTCCTAGGACTTGCCACAGCTACAAAGGTATTACCTATATTCATAGCCATTCCACTACTCTACGAATTTATTCAAAGAATGCACAAAACACTAGAGTTTAGAGAAAGTGCTAAGCGCTATGGCATTGGGTTGCTCACCTCTATCGCCATTCCCTACACAATTCCAGCTATATTGTATCAGAAGGGTTTCAGCAATTTCCTGAACCATCACTTGACATGGTACTGTGAAAACTGCTTATACCTACCATTCATTCAGGATATTCAGAGCCCTATACATAGAATACTCTTCTTCTCAATAGCCACAATCATGATGCTGACAATACTTGCAGTAGAAGTAAGTGATAATAGAAGGCTGTATGAAGTGTCTTTTCTAGCGCTTTCAACAAGCATGCTATTCAATTACGTGTTCTCACCCCAAATGATGGTTATGCTATCCCCCCTAGCACTCCTAGCACTTTCACAAAACCTACTCAAATACTACGTTGTAGCAGATGCTGCAAATGCGCTAATAATATCAATATTTTTCAAAGATGCTGAGATCAGATCCTACATAGCTAGATATATCAATCTACATGTAGAGTTCTCACCATGGTCAATAGAATCCCCAGTCCAGTGGGCAGCATTCACAAGAAACATGATCCTGTTGATAATATTTCTCTCATTACTAAGCAGAGAACTAAAAAATGTTTGTAGAAGGTGAGGCAATAGACTAAAAAGCTTCAGCTCTTGGAAACAACCTTCTTTGCCTCTTCTAAAACACTCTTAGCAATATCGTGTTCTTCGCTCCCCCCACCTAGATTTACATGCGTTGCTGATGCTACACCCTTACTTGGCATAACCCTTTGCCTCCTATTTACTACCGTAATCACAATGCCTAATGCGAATAGCGCTATTGAAGCCCATGCACCAATACCTATACGCTCCACAGGCATGCCTCCAAGCACACTTAGACCAGTAGCTGATGTCACAAAGGCTATGCTTATTGCAAATCCTATGGATGACGCTGCAGCAAAAACCTCTTTGCCTCCACCCAATTCAGCAAGCCATAGAGTAGCTCCAAGGGCAGAGAATATTGATGCTAGTGCTACTGCTTTTGCAAATACGTCACCAGCTACTTTAAGCAATTCCCAGGAACCCCACAGTGTATAGCCATAGCCCTGCACATATATCCATGGAGCGATGAAGACTAGTGTAAACACTGTAAGCGATGCCAATGCACCTATGCCTGCTGTTATAGCTAACCCCATTCTTCTATGCCTAAGATGCAATGCTATCAGCGATAATGTTGGTATAGAGCCCGCCGCGGTTATTGCATAAACTAAGTCTATTTCGTTAAGCAAACCATGTTTCACCACAGCTTATTGTTGCGCTTATCAAAATAAAAGATGTAACCCATTTGGGGATTTGCATATGGAGCCCTATGTCGTGAAGTTTGTCTCAATTGCTAGAGGTAGGGGAAAAACCTACATAGCTTCACAAATAGTCTCGAAGCTGAAGTTGAAGGGGTATGTAGTTGGCGTGATAAAGCATGTCCATGGAGAGATCGATGTTGCTGATAAAGATAGCGCTGTTTATAGAGATTCTGGGGCAGATATAGTAATACTATCATCAGAGAGATATGGGGCTGTATTCATGCCAAAGTGGATAGATGACTTAAAGCATGTTCTAAGCTCTGTAAACACACCAATTGTTGTCGTTGAGGGGTTTAAGAACTCTGAAATAGGTGATACAATAATTGTTGCTGAGAATGTGAAGGAGGTTGAAGAGGTTGGGAGAAAGATAAAGAATGTTATAGGTGCTGTAGTGAGAGAAAGACCTGTTCAGGAACTTGTGGGAGGTGCCCAAACACCACAGCTGTTCACGTTTAGTGAAAGTGATGTTGAAAGTCTTGTGAAGCTTATTGAGATCAGGGCTCTGGAGTTCATAGAAAACCAAACTCCTAAAACTAACTGTGGGTACTGTGGTTTTGAGACATGTAAAGCATTTGCAAAAGTGTTTGCAATGGGTAAAGCCGATTGGTGCCCTGTTGCCTCAAACGTAAAGCTTGTTGTGGATGGTAAGAACATTCCCCTGAACCCATTTGTGAAAAACGCTCTGAGATCAACTATAGAGGGCTTCATATCCTCGTTAAAGGGGGTTAGTGAGAAGAGGAAAAAGATTTTTATAGAGATAGATGCATAGTCTTCACGAGGTGGAATCCCTATGGATACAATGATTACACTAAATGATCTTCTGAACATTGATTATGCATCTGTTGAAAACTACTTATCAAACTTTCTGAAAAGCGTGCTAAGAGCTTCGAACAAGAAGGGCTTCGTTATTGGTGTGAGTGGTGGTGTAGATTCTGCTACTGCTTATGCATTAGCTGTGCGAAGTGTTGGTGTAGAGAATGTTCTAGCCCTTATAATGCCTGATAAAGAGGTTACGCCAAGTAGAGATGTTGATGATGCTATGGAGCTTGTGAAAAGATTTGGAGGTAGATATGAGGTTATAGAGATATCGGGCATTGTACACTCCTTTATTGAGAAGATGCCTCTAGCAAGCAGGCGCATTGATAGGACTGCGCTGGGCAATCTACGTGCTAGGATAAGAATGTGCATACTATACTACTATGCAAATTCCCTAGATATGCTAGTTCTTGGAACAGGTGATAGAAGCGAATACCTAATAGGCTACTTCACGAAGTACGGAGATGGGGCAGTTGATGTAGCTCCACTAACAGTGTTATTCAAGACACAGGTAAGGAGATTTGGAGAATACCTTGGGGTTCCAAAGAGTATTGTAGAGAAGCCCAGCTCTCCAAGGCTTTGGCGGAATCACTTAGCTGAAGAAGAGCTTGGCATGAGGTATGAGGATATAGATTTGGTGCTCTTTGCATTCCTAGATCTAGGGCTGCCAGTAAATCAAATCCCTATTGTAACTGCTGTAAGCGACAATGTTGTTAAAAAGGTTCTGCAAATGTACTCCTCTTCATTACATAAAAGAGTGGGTGTTATAATGCCTGATGCAAGACCAGTGACACAAACACTTGTATCAAACATTTTATCGAAAATTAGAAAAGCTGGTGCATAACTTTTGAGAGATTCTGCCTCAGCTCTTAAATTCAAAGCAGTTTTAAACTCTACTCTTGGTAGTGCAAATGAGTTTATCAAGCTTCCTGCACCCCACACATACCCCCCAAGAGGAGCTGGAAACGCTGTTTAACATGGCTCTTTCGCAAGATCTTGGCGATGCTTTGAAGATCTTGCTTCTCTACATGTATGTAGAGAAGGTTTCTGCTGAAGTTATTGAGGTTTCTGGGGAGAGGAAGTTGAAGAGGATTCTATGCAGAATGCCCTCCAAGAAGAGAATTAGCAGAGCTCTAGCTATTCTTAGGAGGGAGGGCTCTCTATCTGAAGATGAGTACAGGGAGCTGAGGAGAATTTTCAGAGTCCTTAGATGCACAAGAAATTCATTTCTGCACAGAGCTTGTGGCGAGGAGTGCCCCGCTATAAATCTCGATGATGTTGTGAATGGTGTTCAGCTCTACACTTCAAAGGCGAGGGAGTATATTTCTAGGATGCTTATAAGCTGGTCAACAGTCTAGCTACTGTTGCTACAGGATGAGCTGTGGAAAGTTTTTAAAGTGCTCTTTTTGCGAAGAACCTGTAGTCACTATTGTGCGCTATGCCAAGCTTAGGCTATGTAAAAAGCATTTCACGGAGTTCATCCATAGAAAGGTTTTGAAAACAATTGAGAGATACAGACTTGTGGAAAGAGGTTGTAGAATTCTGGTAGCTGTTTCTGGAGGCAAAGACAGCACAGCATTACTGCACATACTTTCAGCTCTCTCAAAGCAGCTAGGCTTCGAGGTTATAGCTCTGCACATAGACCTTGGAATAGGGGAGTACTCTAAGAAAGCTCGGGTAGTTGTTGAAAAGCTTTGCAAAGACCTTGGAGTACCCCTAGTACTTCTAGATTTAAAAGAGATGATTGGGGCTGGTATAACAGATCTTGTTGCTAAAAGTAAGAGACCAGCGTGCAGTTTATGCGGTTTGGTGAAGAGGTATTTAATGAATGTTACAGCATTTGAGCTTAAAGCTCACGCTATAGCTCTAGGTCATCACCTCGATGACTTGTTACCATACATTGTAAAGAGCTTTGTCCTACAAAACCTTAGTGAAATAGGTAAACTAGGGCCGAAGACAGAGTCTAGAGAGGTATTTATTGGAAGGATAAGGCCCCTCTACGAGGTCTCAGAGAGCGAAACCACACTCTATGCCTATTTCCAGAGTCTTCCAATAGTTGATGAGAGCTGTCCATACACTGCGAGAAAGGGTAGTATAGAGGATGAGATTAGAAGATTTCTAAACAATGTTGAGGTAAAGCGACCTGGTTTCAAAATAGCTTTCGCAAGAGCTGTTGCAAAGAATATGGAGTTCTATAAGAAGGGGTTGATGAGTGGTGTAAGCGCCTGTAACTACTGCGGAATGCCTGCATTAAGCAATATGTGTGCTTTTTGCAAACTCACATACAGACTCCTAGGCAAGCCAATGGGTCCAGAGATAAGGGATAGGATTAGAAAGACATTGATTGAGTTGAAGCTGGTTGCACAACAATGATAATAACTATGAGTAGAGAGCTCTTTGACTACATGGTGAGGGAGTGCATATATAGCGATATTGAGAAGGTTTTTCTAGCAGTAGGAGTTATTGAAGAAGACGCTATAAGAGTTCTTGACATTGTTGAATGTAGGAATGTTGCAAAGAACCCGAGAATAGAGTTCGCAGCAGAAGCTCTATGTATATATAGAGTATTTAAGTATGCTGAGAACAGGGGATTAGATATCGTAGCGCTGATACACAGCCACCCGGCACCACCAAACCCAAGTGCTCTCGATTTCAAGGGCATGAAGCTCTGGAACATTCCATGGATTATTATAGACTCTAAGACAGGCCACGCAAAAGCATGGATACTTAAAGACAGAGCTATAGAAATACCTATTCAAATAACCTAACCTCTTCCCCACTTTGTGGAGCATCAGCCATAATTCTATAATGGGCTTACAATTTCTACAAGCTATTTAAATATAACGTTTATAAGTGGGTACCACTATAGAGGTAAGCAAAGGAGTTTGTTGAATATCCTACAATCTTTCAATACTGTGCATAGAGTTGTTGAAGCAGTGATGTTCTCTACTAGGTGATGATACATGCCGCTAGCCATAGTTGTCGGAGGATTCTTTGGTGATGAGGGTAAGGGAAAAGTAGGGGCTTATCTAGCTCTAGCCGATAAACCCTCAATTGCAGTTAGATGCGGCTCTATAAATGCTGGACACACAGTTAGCTTTAGTGGCAAAACATGGAAACTCAGGTTAGTGCCCACATTTTTTGTGAATAGCTCTACAAAGTTGATGTTAGCTGCGGGCGCTCTTATTAGGCTCGATGTCTTCTTTAAAGAGGTTGAAGAGACTGGCGCTAAGGGCAGGATATATGTGGATAGGAATGCTGGTGTAATTGAGGAGAAGCATGTTGAAGCTGAGAAGAATGACCCCTTTTTGGCTAAGGATGTGGGCTCTACTTTACAAGGAGTTGGGTTTGCCATGGCTGATAGAGTGCTTAGAAAGCTTAGGCTGGCGAAAGATTTCGAGGTTTTGAGGGAGTATATCGCTGATGTGGCTCAAGAGGTTAACTGTGCTCTTGATAGAGGTGAGCTGGTGTATATAGAGGGTGTTCAGGGAACCTTCTTAAGCCTCTATCATGGCACATACCCTTATGTCACCAGCCGAGATACTACAGCTGCTGCGTTTGCTTCTGAGGTTGGTGTGGGGCCTAAGAGAGTTGATCATGTGATAGTTGTTTTCAAGTCTTATGTTACTAGGGTTGGTGGAGGGCCTCTGGAGGGGGAGTTAACCCGGGAAGAGGCAGAGAAGCTGGGTTTAGTTGAAGTAGCAACTGTTACTGGTAGGAGAAGAAGAGCTGCTCTCTTCAATACTCAGTTAGCGAGAAGAGCTATAATGTTAAACTCTGCTACACAAATAGCTATAACAAGGCTGGATACCCTATATCCTCAGGATAGATGTGTCAGGGAGTGGGGCAACTTATCTAAGGAGGCCAAGAACTGGCTTGAAAATTTGGAAAAGGAATTAGGGGTGCCTATAACGATTATTAGCACTGGTGAGGATGCTCTATGCACTATTGATAGAAGGAAGGAGCTGGGGCTTTGGTGGTGAGCTTTGGAGAAAAGCTACGATGTGATTGTGATAGGGGGTGGAGTGGCAGGGCTTTTTGCAGCCTACGAGCTAACCACCTATAGCTTAGGCAAGCTCAAAGTAGCTATTGTTGAGATGGGTAGTGGAAACCCATTTAGGTCTTGCCCAATGCTAAACCTGAAGAGGCTTGCCAGGGACAAGGAGTGTGTTTTGTGTAAGCCATGCAATGTTATGGCAGGCGTTGGTGGTGCTATAACGTTTAGCAGTGGTACCATGAATCTGAGACCCGATGTTGGAGGAGATCTGGATAAGTTGCTTGGGAGCTGGGAAGAGGCCGAAAAGCTCATACACTATGTTGATAGCATACTTGTGAAGTTTGGTGCTCCAGACAACCTCTATTCAATAGACTCTGAACAGGCGTCAGAACTCGAAAGGCTTGCTGCTAAAGCAGGTGCAAAATTTGTTCCAACTCCTCAAAGACTCATAGGCTCTGAGAATATGCCGAAGGTTATAGCCAACATGCTGAGCTATTTGAAGGAAAAGGGTGTAGATGTATATGAGTATACAGAGGCTACCGATATAATACCGGGTGGTGGTCTGCTAAAGGTTGAGGCACCTAAGGTGAGTCTCCTCAGCAAATATATCATCATAGCCCCTGGCAGAGTTGGTGCTGAGTGGTTTTCTCAATTAGCTAGAAAGAGGGGTATAGATATAGAGCCAGGGCCTCTTGACATAGGTGTTAGGGTAGAGGTTCCAGCTTATGTGACAGAACCTATAACAAAGATTGTTAGAGATCCAAAGATAATAATGTACACAAAGAGCTATGATGATAAGGCGAGGACATTCTGCACAAATCCAAATGGGCTTGTAGTTGAGGAGAGGTATCCTGACGACTCTGTGGGGGTGAATGGAGAGAGTTTTGCAACCATAAGAACTAAGAACACTAACTTCGCTCTACTCATAACAGTGAGACTCACAGACCCATTTGAGGATACTGTTGCCTATGGAAAGAGCATTGCGCGATTGGCTACTAAGCTTGGTGGAGGCAGACCAATAATACAGAGATTTGGTGATTTAGAAGCTGGAAGGAGAAGTACGTGGACAAGGATTGAGAGGAGTGTTATAGATCCAACGCTGAAAACAGTTACACCAGGAGATATAGCCATGGCATATCCCTACAGAGTTGTTGTCAACATTATAGAGGCCCTCAAAAGGTTGGATATAATAATGCCTGGTATTGCTTCACAACAAACATTGCTCTACGCTCCAGAGATAAAGTTTTATAGCATTAAAGCTAGGGTGTCAAGAATATTAGAGACCACTCTCAAGAATGTGTTTGTCGCTGGAGATGGTGTTGGGCTCTCGAGGGGGATGAATGTAGCTGCTGCAACAGGGGTTATAGCTGCTAGATCTATACTCCATAGGGAGGGTATAGACGTTGAAAAACTCGTTGAGGAAACATGGGCAGCGTGATGATGGGCCTAAGCTCTGATCATTGATGATAATTGCACGTGCTGATATTCCTTACTCCCTACAAAAAGACCCCATGTTTAGTGGGGATGGCTCTACATCCATTCTAGGCGTTGTCACCCCCCTTTCAACTCTTCTCAAGGCTATTGAAAGAGGCTGTGCATCTAGGGTTATTGTCATTGCGTAAACAGCTAGCCCTGCCCATCTATCCCACCTAGACTTCAAATAGGCCTCAGCAGCCCTCTCCCTCTGCTCAACTCCATAGACCTTTGAAACTAGAGCTGTAACCCACTTGTCTACAGGTGGAAGACTATATCTTCTGAGTGCTAGAACCATAGCTAACCTAGCTACATAGCTTCCGACATGCGGTAATTGCAGCAACTGCTTCTCTATATCGCTATCCAGCATTTTGCTCAGCTTCTCAAAATCAAGATCTTTGCTTACAATAGCCTCTGCAGTCTTTAAAATCCCCTCAGCCCTAAAGCCCACACCACTATTAACAAGCTTTTCAGGGTCTTGCAACACTTCCTCTGGGTTAGGTGGCCTCAAAATCTTCTTATCCTCAACAACAACCTCCTTTCCATAGCTCTTCACAATTCTGTGCAGAAACCCCCAGCCTTGTTTAAACGAAGCAGCCTTTTGACAATGAGCAACAAGCAAAGCCCACCACAAATCTGAGGCCCTTGGCCTCCACCCCTTGAACTCATCTGCAAAACCTTTTAGAATCCTATCCCTGCGCGCTATAGCAAAGAACTCGTCTAGATTCTCATCAACGCCTAAAACCCATCTAAGTTTCTTCATGTAATCCACATCACAGTTCTCAGCATATACCTTGAAACAGCCGCTGATATCTACTACTGCAACAGCATTGCTATCTAGAAACATGTAAGCTTGTAGACCATTGAACCAGTGACACAGGTTATAAACACCAAGTGTTTTCCTAAAGTCTATAGCTTCTGTAAAGCACCCACTCAAGCACTGCTTTAAAGCCAAGCTTCCTACACCTAATAGTATTTTAGCGAAGAGCATCTCTTTTAACTGCTTTCCTCCTCATTTTCAGGTTCTATATGCACTGTGGCCTCCCAACCCAGAGCCTCCTTAATCCTCTTTTCAACATTTGAAGCTATTTCGTGCGCTTCCTGAACGCTCATCTTATTACCCACTTTTATGTGGAGAGTTACCTCTACATGCTCTCCATACCTATGCATATGGATGTGATGAACATCCTTTATCAAAGGATTTACATTGGTCACCAAGTTCTTAAGCTTCTCAACATCCTTTACTGAAGGTGCTTTGCCAAGGAGCTCAGAAGATGAATCAAGTACTAGTTTAGCCCCTGTCATCAGGATTAATGCAGATACCGCTATTCCTAATACCCCATCTAGCCACCACAATGACCCCCCGAACACCAGTGCTATGGCTAGAAGCGCAGTTGCAATAGCATCACTCCTGTGATGCCATGCATCCGCTATTATCGAAGTAGCGTTATACCTTCTACCGAGAGCCATGGCCCACAGAGCCATGGCCTCCTTAATAACTGCTGAAATGGTTAGCACTACTATTAAAATCCAGTTAAATATGAGTCCTTCTCTAGAAAGCAACTTGCTTACGCTTCTCTGAGCAAAGTCTATGCCAACCATTATAAGCATTGAGGCTATGATTAGAGTGGCTATGAGCTCTGCTCTTCCATGGCCAAAGGGGTGCTCTTCATCAGCAGCTCTGTAGCTTACCCAAAAACCAAGTATGACAATAACTGATGTAAGGGAATCGGAAAGCGTGTGTATAGAGTCAGCGACAATGGCGATAGAGTTATAGAGAGTTCCGTAGAAATACTTTACCACGAAGAGCACTGTATTTATAGCTACTGATACCCAGCCCTCTAGGTACCCAGCAACCTTCCTCACATCACTGCTATTAATCATTTTATTACACGATAAGCAATTATATTACTGCATCCTAAAAACGTTAATAGTTTTAGATAAGGTAAAAACAATTCGTAGCAATACAATATATGTTGCGATCCCCTCACCTCCCCAACTCCTCTTCAACACTTCTAACCTTAGCTATGTAAACCCATATAAAATCAAAAACAGCAGGTATAGACGTTGGGGAGCGCTATGAAGGAGTGTCAATTGTTTGCACAGCTTAATAGTTCTTATGCAGGTCACAAAAACCATTATGCTATAAATGTTAGTAAGTTTTAAATTCTGTTTACTCATAATATTTCTTGTGGGCTTTATGGAGAAAAAGCCCTTGCTCTTCCTCGTCATTGCCCTAGCAATCATTATTGGGATCTCTATATACATCTTTTTGTTACAGAAGCAAACCACAGTTTCTGTACTTCCACAAGATTTAGAGAGAGTTGTTGCAGGAGTGCCTAAGAGTCTCAATGTCTATAGCAACTCCTTTTCAAACAATTCGAAAATTCCTGCGAAGTACTCTTACCAGTTATGTGGAGGTGAAAACATTTCGCCTCATATTGCTATAGAGAATATCCCTATGACTGCAAAGAGTGTTGTGCTTGTGGTTTACGACCCGGATGCGCCTAGAGGGGTGTTCTACCACTGGGTTGTCTACGGGCTTAAGGGGACTAGAGTAGAGCTTCCTGAAGGGGCTTCCTCTGCTGGTAATATTCTGCAGGGAGGAAATGACTATGGATTCACAGGCTATGGTGGTCCATGCCCTCCAGCAGGTGATAAGCCACATAGATATGTTTTCCTCGCCTTGGCACTAGATATTGACAGCAGTAGCTGGAGTCCTGGTCTAGATCCACGCGATGTGTTGTCAAGGATTGGAGGGCATGTCATTGCCTATGGCTATATTATTGGCACGTACTCTAGGTGAGCTAGTTTGAGGCTTTATGTAGCTGGTAGGATAAACTACGATACTGTAATACTTGTTGACAGGCCTTTGGAGAGGGGTAGAAAGTATGTTGGAAAGGTGCTTGTAGAAGGTTTTGGAGGTACAGGTACAAACATAGCTATCGCTGCTGCTAGAACTGGTGCTAGAGATGTCCACTTATTTGCTGCCATAGGCGATGACCTTGCAGAAAAGGCGCTAGCCTTTCTTAAAAGTGAAGGTGTGAATACAGAGCATGTGATGATATTCAGAGGGTCTTCAGGAAAGGCTCTAATACTTGTTGATAATTTAGGTGAGCCTGTGGTGGTTACCCTCCCTGGGGTTAACAACCTGCTTACACCAGAGCATGTGCCTAGGGATATAGGTGAAGCTGATGGTGTTATAGTGGCTAATGTCCCGCTTAGTGTTGCAAAAAGCATTACTATGCAAACCACTAGCTCTCAAGCCATTTTCATGGATCCTGGCGCTCTGTGGAACCCCTTTGAACTTGCTGAAGAGGTTAAAGGAGAATGCTTTTTGCTGCCCAACAAACGCGAATTCGACCACCACAAAAACTCTGCTAGTATTACTGATAGGTGTATAACCATAGTGAAAATGGGGTCCCAGGGCTCAGCAGCCCATATCCACTCTAGGAGAAGGATAATAACTATGAGCTCGCTTCCCATAGAGAAACTCGGCATGAAAATTGTCTCGACTTCTGGGTGTGGAGATGTTTTCACAGGGGTTTTTGCAGAGATATACCTAGAGAGCAAAAGCCTTGAAAAAGCTCTAATCTACGCCACAATAGCAGCAGGATTGAAGACCACAAAAACACTGTCCTACGATTCCCCTAAGAGAGCAGAACTTGAGGAAGCTGTTGAGAAATACTCAAAGTACTTATCAATAAATGAAACTAGTTTCTAGAGAGCTAAACAATTGAATCCATTTATTTCTGTGACAAGGCATTCATCCACCTTCAACCAGCCTAGACTTGGAGCAGAGCTCCCATTTGCTTAATCTGAAGACATAAATGAATTGTTTATTGCGGTTCAATGCTTCTCATCTATTTTTATATCTTTCTCAGTTTCTTAATGGCTACGTATATGAGTAGCATTATTGATGTGATGTTAACTGCTATGACTAGTACTCTGTGGAGTGGTGTGGGTAAGTTTGCTTCAGCTAGTATTGTGTAGAGTGTTGATATGAGTAGTGTTGTGGATAGCGCAGTTATTGCTATTGTTATGAATCTAGCAACACCTTCTCCTAAGCTAACGCTTTTTAGAGACGCGATTTCGCCAAATATCCTACTATACATCTTCCTAATCACTCTCGAGAACGCTATGAGTATGGCCATGTAGCACACCGCCATTGATGCTATCACCAGCATTGTGTTGAATAAAGGTATGTATATGTACTTAGATAGCACTATAGCTATGTGAAGCACGTATATGGCTGTGAGCAAAACTACTAGAAACTTTACCATATCTCTACCAATCTCTATAAGTAGGTTACTACTATAGAGTAGCATGGAGGAAATGTGTGATAAGATATCCTTAATTTTCTGAGGCAAAACAATTTTCAGAAAAGAACTGGCAAGACTTTTTCTGTAGATAGCTGGGGATAACAGCATTGACGTGATCACCGCTACCACTGTTACTGCTCTAAAGACTGTTGATAAGGCTCCTTGGGAGACTAGGATATCTGAAAGCACTATAGCTGATTCACTAACTGGTGAAAGCACTGTGGCATAGGGTAGTATGTGCCTCGGGTCTAGAGCTCCCATTACTGAGCCAATCATTATCGCAACTATTCTAACTATTGTAGCAACTACACCAATGGTAATGCCCATTAAGAGCTGGGCAGTATTGGTAGAGAACTGTGGTAATGCTAGTTGTGAGCCTAGTGATGAGAAGTATAGGAGTAGTCCAAGCTCTCTAACCCCTGACATAAGGGTGAGCTCCTCACCACCAATATACTCTGACAACACCACGCCTGCAATGAAAGAGCCTAGGAGTGGTGGAAGACTGAGATTCTGCATAACTGCTGAGTATAGCAATGCTATGGAGAGGAGGAGCAGATATTTGGAGACTGCATCCATCCTTAAAACAAATTTCCTCAACCTTTTCATAACTACTAGGAGTATATAGGCTAAAAGTGTTAAGAGACCCACTATCTTGAGTATGTTTACAGCAATGCTCCCTATCGCTGGCTTTGAGACCCCTGCTACAAAAATCATTGAAAAAGTTATGAACTGCGCCAAATCCTCATAATTAGACTCTACAACAGCTAAAGCCCTCAACTCATCACTTTGAATAGTCCTTGCCAGCGCAATGGATATGGAGGAGCTGTCAATGAGCATAAGAAACAGCATTGCCTCTCCAGCAATACCCAGCCCTGCAATGCCTGCAATAACCTTTGCCGAGATCCAGAGAAGAGGATATGACACAAGCTCTATGACAAGAACCTTGTTAAAGGATTTCAAAAGCCTTTCAATCCCTATAGATAGACCAATTTCAAAAGCAAAGATTGTGAGGCCAAGGCTCTTCAAGAACCCCAGCTGTGTAAGCCCAGAGGTATCTGCACCAAGATTTATGAAAAGTAGTGTTGCAACAAACCCTCCAGCAACATAACCTATGAAAGAGCTGTAGAAGAACTTCTTAAAGACCCATCCAAGAATTGAGCCAACAAATAGTATTATAAAAATCTGTGTTACAAAATCCACCATAGCTCATCAACTTAAAACTGCATGGTAACAACAATATTAGCTTTAAATAAGACATCTTTGAATTAGAACCGCTACTAGCAATTGCTACACAACTAAGCACCTATCTTGAGAGTGTAGAGGAGGTCGATAGCAAAAGTATTTTAAAGAAGTTGTTTCTATAATACATATACATATAGACTTAAATAGGTATTTCATGAAGCATTGGTGTTTGGTGAGTAAGTTGGGCTACACACTATTGGTAAGTAGTAAGGGTGGTTATCGCAGGTTTTGCAATAATTGCTGTAATAATATTGGCAGTGATGTGCTTTGCTTACTGGGTGATTAGTAGCTGGAGTGGGTTTGGTGTGGGAGTGGAGGTGACAAAATTGAGTAGGGTGTATATAGATAATGGCTTTCTAGCTGTAGATGGCAAGAGGGTGTTTCTGTTCTGCGGTGAGATTCACTACTTCAGGGTTCCCAAGGGGCTGTGGCTCGATAGGCTTTTGAAGGCTAAGAGAGCAGGTTTAAACTGTATTGCTAGTTACATTGCTTGGAACTGGCATGAGCCTACAGAGAGCGTCACTCTCTTTGGCGACAACACGCCTAGCTCTCCCTACGAGTCATCTGCTTTTAGCAGGGATCTTGAGGGCTATATTCAGTTAGTTAAGCAACTTGGAATGTACTTTATAGCTAGGCCTGGGCCTTATATATGCTCTGAGTGGGATAGTGGTGGCCATCCAAATTGGCTTTATCAAAAAGTTTCTGTGCTGAGGTCTCTTGATGAGAACTACATTGGATATGCTGAGAAATGGTATTCCACAATCCTTCCAATAATAGAGAGGTATGGTTTAGCAAATGGGGGTCCCATAGCTCTTCTGCAAATCGAGAACGAGTACTTCTGGGGGGATGCACCATATCTGCTTAAGCTATATGATATTGCAAGAAGATATGTGAAGAACATCCCCATAATAACTAATGAGGATTGGTATGTTGAGGGAACGCCAATCATAAACACTATAGACGATTACCCAGCTCCATGGAGTATACAGGGGTTTGATAACAAGGTTAGGAGCTATATGAAAACCCAGCCAGGAATGCTAAAAATGTTTATGGAGTTAGAGGGTGGCTGGTTCTCAACATTTGGAGGGCCTTTGCCCACGAATAGAGGTAGTTTTCCAGCTGAATGGACAGAGACCTTGATTAAGAGCGCTATAGGCATGGGGATAAATGGGATAAGCATATATATGTTTCATGGCGGGACAAACCCGGGTTACTACACAGGTAAGTATATAACCACAACGTATGACTATGAAGCTCCTATTCGGGAGTGGGGAGAGCTTTCGAAGAGGTACTATGCCATAAAGAGAGTTGCTCTATTTACAAAGACGTTTAACGAGTTGGTAACAAGAACAAGGCCTGTTGATGGCGTTGTAAAGGCCATGACCAGAGGCATAGATGTTTTTGCTCGTGTAGCTGATGATGGTGCTACAATAGTTGTTTTGAGAAATCTTGGAGAATCTCCGCAGTTAACAAAGCTTATGTACAACGATAAAATCTATCCACTTTATTCAAACCTGAGGGTTCCTGGGAGAAACGCTAAGATAGTATTACTCAATTACAATATTGCTAACACGCCATTCAAGATTGTTTATACATCTTCAGAGCCATTAATGTTGCTAAAGCATGGAAGTGATGCTGTGCTAATAGTTTACGGCGATTTGTTTGAAGTTGGTGAAATTGCTGCTGAAGCTCCAAACATAGTTGCAGAGTATCTACAGAATGTTGAGGTTGCTGAGGCTGGGAAGGATAGGGTTGTGCTGAGGTATGTGCATGAAAATGAGGATAGGGTTGCTGTGCTTAGGAGTGGAGAAAGCAGATTATATGTCGTGGCCATCTCTAGGGAGAGAGCTGACAGAACATGGTATGTAGATGAAGTTGCAGAGCCTTTTACACTCATATCAAACATATACTTTGTTGGCAAAGCAGATGCTATGAGAGAAGCTATTTCTCTTCAGCTTGAGCTTGACAATAATAGTTGCGGCAGTGTCACGCTAATATCATTCAATCCTATTTCAAGTGTGAACATTGGAGGAGAGAGTGTTAGAGTAGAGCACGTGGTGGGACATCTATATAGGTTCTATCTTGGGAGGTGCTATAGAGGTGAAGAAGCTGCTAAGATAAGTGTTGATGGTGAGTGGAGGATTTCTGAAGAACCTTTGCCGCAGAATGGCTCTACCATAGAACCCAGAACACCTCTTGAAAAAGTTGGTATGCTGTTTAATGGGCATGCTATATACAGAATAGAGTTTGATTTACCTGAAGACATCTATAGAAGCTTAAGCAATAGAGTTATTTACATAAGTTACTTCAACGACTATGCCACAGCTCTTCTCAACGGAATCCCCCTCGGGGCTCAGTATCACAGTATTGAAACAGATGCATCAAAGGCTCTGAGACCAGGGAGAAATACCCTGGATATAGTCTTGGAGTCCACAGGACATACAAACGATGGCATTGTATATACGCCTAATGGGATTGTGGGAGAGATATACTTTGATAAAGTGGGTGAGATTACATTAACCAACTGGAGGTATGCTAAAGTTGAGATGCCGTATGGAAAGGAGTTCAGCCTCCCAATGTTTCTGCAAAACCCAAGAGAACTTCTCAACGCTTTATCAGATCCTAAAGTGCTTGAGAAAGCTGTGAATACAGCTAGTATAGACATGGGTGGAGGGCTCTACTTAAAGACCATTGATGTGAAGAAGGGTGGCAACAGATTTATCCTAGACCTTGGCAGAGTTCTGTACGGAAACTATTATCCAAGGGCAATGATATTCATTAATAAGAGGTATGCTGGGCTTTACAAAGGGCCTATGGACATAACTGAGTATCTAAATGATGGCGAAAATGAGATAGCCATTGCTATTGAATGGGCTCCACAGCTCTACCCAACGATAAAGGTTTACAAGCATGTTATCACAGGTAGTTGGAGAGTGAAGCTCTATACAAAGGGTCTTGAAGAGGGGTGGTATAGAGAGACTTACAATGACAGCAAATGGCTCTCAACACAGCTACCAGTTGTATTTAGTAACTCTTTTGGAAGAATCATATGGATTAGAGGGAGATTCAGTCTCGAATTAAGCAAAGATATCATTGCACCACTAAAACTTGTCTTGAATGCTAATGGTGTGAGAGCCTTGATATACGTCAACGGGCAGTTCATAGGTAGGTATGTAGATGAAGGGCCCCAGAAGGAGTTCTACATACCAGAAACCATTGTGAAGAATGGGGTGAACAGCATATCAATAATGCTCCACATTACCAGTGATAAAGCATACTTAAACAACATATCAATAGAAACGTTTAAGCAAACTCTCTTACAGAACCTTACAATTGAAACCCTTCGCCCTTCACAGTAACGAATGAAAATTTTATAGGCTTTAAACTTTCTTTATTTTGATTGCTCTTGGTGATGAGCATTAAATTCTCTGAGCTATTAGCAATGATAAACAGTTTATTTATAGCCCTGAGAGGGGTGAGGGTTGAGCTGGAGACACTTTTCATTACTAAGCTCTGATGCATGGAGATGTGGTTCCAAACACTATTCTACCAAGAGCTCTAACTATTTGATGTAGAGAAGGTTAGCTATTTAAATATATCGAGTAGCATAGGTTTAAGATAGTTTAAAAGATCTTGAACCCTAACCTGGTATAATCTATTTAGAGAGCCACCGCCACAAACCACAAACTCTTGAGTTGCTATCGCTGGATCTAGGACAACTTGAAGGCTTTTAACCCTTGCAGAGATGGGTGTTACAGCTCCAACGTCTACGCCAAGAATAGACCTAACCTCATTAGGCCTAGCTAAAGAGACTCTCTTTCCAAAAACCTTCTCAGCCTTATTTAAATCAACTCTTCTATCACCTCTAACAACAGCTACTAGATATCTTTCACCAACCTTGAGAAGCAGTGTTTTTACAATTAATGTGCGTGGATAGCCACTCAATCTAGATGCTTTCTCAACTGTTTCTACGGTATCATCAAACTCCATAACCTCCACCTCCACACCATCCACAACCTCCTTCCAAATTCTCACAGCACGCCACCAGAAATTGTAGTCAAAATTAATACAAGATTTAAAACATTTGTATAATACCTTTGCGTATATGTTAAGCAATGTTTGAAGGGGGTGTCTTTTTAAAGCAATAAATTTCCTTGGACTTGAAGCAAGGGTGTTGCTCGAAAATTCTTCATTAAAATATTTAAAGCATTGCCATGAATTTCTATAACTCGCGAGGTGTTTGTTATGTCAATTCATGTAGATGGTGTAGAGGTTTTGCTTAAGGATATACACCTGGTGTTTGCTGATGGCACTACATCTGTGTGCAGTAGCTCTGCTGAGGAGGGGGGAAGGCTAAGCTTTAGCTGCGGCCCTGCAAAAATGCTTTTCACTTTTAGCAATGGTGTTATAGCTATTGAGATCTCCTCTCCAGTTCCATTAAGCGGCTTATTTGTCGGCGGCTTCTCACTTGATGTGAAGGGTGTTGAAAGGGTTTTGTCTTTATCACTGCACCCCAGTTTTGCCTCTATGTATTCTGCTGCATTTGGATACTATAATGCTTTAGCTGTTGAGAGAAAGCCTAGTGTTGAAAAGCCTAGTGATGCCCCTGAGTACCCACCTAAAATTAGTGGTGTGAGTCACTTTGATTTTGTTAAGGGGTTTCCATGTTGGACCTATCCAGCTATAACAACACCTAATTCAATACCTCCATACACTATCTTCACTCTGCTGAACCTTGGCAACATGTTTGGTGCTATAGCTACTTGGAGTGGTGGTGATCTAACGGCTTATGTAGGTGAAGGGCTGAGGATAAGGCTTTTTGCAGGTTCTCAGAGAACCAGCATTAGTAAGAGTGCTGTAGTTACGATTGCTTTTGATAGAGATCCTTATAAAGCTGTTGAAAAAGCTGTTGAAAGAGCCTCTACTGCACTCCCTGTAAAGCTGAGAAGATATAAGAAGGAGCCTGCATACCTCAAATACTTTGGCTGGTGTTCTTGGAACGCTCTCCTCACAGATGATCTGAGCCATGAAAATGTTGTTAAGATTGTAAGAGGCTTGCTAGAAAGGGGGGTGCCTGTCAAGCTAGCTATAGTTGATGATGGGTGGCAGAAAGAGGTTTCAAAGGGTGGGCAGTGGTTCCTAAGGGTTTTAGCCGAGCTGAGAGCCAGTGAGAAGAAATTTCCTCAAGGGCTTGGGAAAACAGTTGAAGAGCTCAAGAGAATGGGGATTAAGCTTGTTGGTCTGTGGCACACTATAAATGTGCACTGGGGTGGTTTTGAAAAGCCTGTTGCCGAGGAGCTTGGTGTGGAGAGCTATAGAAATCCTGTTGCCGATTCCCTTGTACCACCACCTCAGCTAGACAAGGCTATAGAATTCTATACAGCTTTCCATAGGTGGGTTAAGAGCCAGGGCTTTGACTTTGTTAAAGTTGATAACCAGTGGATTATACATGCACTTTACCAAGGGCACTACACAGCTGCTAAAGCTGCGAGAAATATACAAGCAGCACTACAACTAGCTGCTCAAGTAAATGGCTTAGACATACTGAACTGCATGTCCATGGCTCCAGAAGATTACAGCAACTACTTTGCAAGCAACGCCATGAGGATCTCCATAGACTACATACCGTTTTGGAAAGCAGATGCAAAACTCCACACAATTTTCAGTGTATATAACTCCCTATTCTTTAGCCACTTAGCCTATCCAGATTACGATATGTGGA
The DNA here is from genome assembly GCA_028275825.1 of Ignisphaera sp. GTDB lineage: Archaea > Thermoproteota > Thermoprotei_A > Sulfolobales > Ignisphaeraceae > Ignisphaera. The sequence goes on from JAPWTX010000023.1 coordinate 22,983, forward strand.
TTTCCTACGACCCCTACGCCAAGATACATGCAGTAGCCAGGGTGTTCAGCGGAGGACCTATATACATAACAGATAGACACCCAGAAAAGTCAGATGTGAGCCTGTTGAGGATGATTACACTTCCAGATGGAGAAGCTGTGAGAGTTGATGAGCCAGGGCTCCCCACAAGAGACATGCTGTTCAAAGATCCATACAATGAGAAGGTGCTGCTCAAGATAGCCTCCAGATCTAAACACACATACGCCATAGCTATAATGAATGTGAATAGAGAGGGTGCTGAGATAGAGGATGAGTTATCGCTTGAGCACCTGCCATATGAAGTAAAGGAGCAGAGCTATGCTTACTACATGGTGTTCTCAGGAAAATGGGGCATGGCTACAGCTAGAGATAGAATAAAGGTAGCATTAAAAGAGCTGGAAACAGAGGTCGCAATCTTCGCACCACTAAGAAATGGAAAAGCAGTAATAGGTTTGAAAGAATTTATACTCCCACCATATCCAATAGATGTTGCAGAATCCGGTGACAAACTGTTTATCAAATCTAGAGCTGATGGAACCCTAATATATATTGAAAACAACTCACTACAACAAACTAGAATACAGAGTGGAGGCATATTAATACTTTGACCTCACCCACTCAGAAGAGCGAGGACTCCTTCAAGAGCTCCCAGGCTCTCCACATCTATTTGGTTACACCTATCATATAAAGAGTGTTCGAAGCAATCAAAGATCCTTATATTTTTCAATTTCGCGGTTGCACACCCACGTCCATCGCCAAGGCATAGTTATAGCAAGACCTGTAGGCATTTCCATTACTCATCATAAATGCCGAGGCTTCGAGTGCAGTAGAAACTTTTTCAACAGCTTTATAAGGTTGAAATCATTGAGAATTACTTCAATGCGGTGTAAACTTTTGGTTTTATAAATATGAACTCTAGCATTTCCTTCACTAACCATTACTTGCTAACGTTATGCAAATGTTTTGAAGCTCTATGTCACAAATCTATTCATGAAAATGACTAGTTGTTTAAAACAGCAGGTAGTAGCCATTGCCAATAATATCTTTAGCATATTACAATATGGCTGTGTAATTTTCCAGATAAGTTTAAATACTGTTATCAATAATCTTGCCTATTCTGGTAATACTGATGCATCCTATATTGAAATACATTATTCAGAGATTTTTGAGAATGGTTTTAACGATATGGCTAGGTCTAACGCTTGTATTTATAGTTTCGCGCCTTATGCCATTTAATCCTGCTGACATTCTCTTATCTAGAATGCTGGCTCTTGGCACCACTATGAGACCTGAAGAAATTGAAGCCATGAGAAGAACAATTTATAGCTTATTTGGATTGGGAGAGCCCATATACATACAGTATCTCAAGTTTTTGTACCACTATTTAATTGGTGATATGGGTCCATCTTTTTCGTATTTTCCTACAAGAGTTTCAGAAATTATTGCTACAGCATTGCCTTATACTATATTCCTTCTCTTGCTATCCTCTGTAGTATCGTGGATTATTGGTAACATAGTTGGTGTTTTAGCTGTGCTATCTAAAAGGGAGAAGTTGGGTAAAGCTATAGAATATGTGGCACTAGCTGTACAACCCATACCTTTTGCAGTATTTTCATTAGCATACCTAATATTCTACGTACTTATACTTAGATTGCCTATACCAACTGGTGGAATTTTACAGGGGAAACCTTTTTGGTATATGATAAAAGATATGTTTCAGCGTAGCCTTCCGCCATTAACGGCATTAATTATATGGAATTGGATGGGTAACTTCCTATCTATGAAGAATCTCGCTGTAAAAATGAAGAACGAGGATTTTATAGAATATGCAAAACTAAGAGGTGCACCACAACGTGCTATAGTTCAGTATGTAACAAGAAATGCCATTGTTCCTCAGTTCACGTATCTACTGCTTGGTTTAGGGATGATGTTTACAGGTAATGCTCTAGTAGAGTACCTCTTCTCCTACCCAGGAATAGGAATACTCTTCTTTACATCAATAGTTAATGCAGATTATAACCTCATGCTAGGAATAACATACATGTCTATTGTAGGTGTAGCTATTGCTGCCTTTCTGCTTGATTTGATATACCCCCTAATAGATCCCAGAATAAGGTATCCAGGGCAATAGGGTGAAGCAAAAATGGGTTTCAAGGATATGATTAGAGATAAAACATTTATAGTATCGCTAGCAATTGTAGTGGGTATAGTATTGTATATCACTATATACTCAAGCTACTTTATTAAGGTGGATCCAAGCAAGTGGTACTCATATCCCAAAGGCATTCCACCAAGCAGTAGATATCCGTTTGGTACAACGCTTACAGGGCAAAACCTGGCTGATCTTGTTCCAGTTGCTCTCAAAAATTCCTTGGTAATAGGAATCACAACAGCAGTGACATCAACAATTATAGCAATTGTGCTAGCAGCTCTTGTAACAATAGCTAGGAGAGGTGTGTCTGCACTAATGGTTTTTATAGACACTATGTGTACAATACCTCCTCTACCAGTTTTAATAGTCATGATATTTACATGGAGAGACTACATAACAATGCCTATAATAGGTCTGATCTTATCCATATTTGGATGGGCGTGGCCTTCAAGGTCTCTGATCTCAATTTTGTCTAGCCTGAAGGAGAGAACATTCGTACATACATCATATTTATCTGGGTTACCATCATACATGATCGTGATGAAAGATTTTATGCCATACATCATGAGATACATGCTAGTTGGCTTCATTAACTTGATGCTATGGGCAATAGGCATGGAGACAACGATATCTATGTTTGGAGCTATGAAAATGGAAACCCCAACCATTGGAACAACGCTTTACTGGGCGTTGCAATATCAGGCATTTCTTCTCGGACTTTGGTGGTGGTATTTAATACCAGTTCTATTCCTCATAGCTCTAGTACTCCCACTATACTTAGTTGGTATAAAAATAGATGAATACCTAACTTAAGGTGTGCGAAGATGCCTGAAAAACACTTAGAGAAGGACGCTATTCTCAAAGTTGTTAATGTAGATGGAGGCTATGTCATAAGGTATGGAGGAAGACCTGTGAAATTTATCCATGCTGTAGATAATGTTTCCCTAGAGCTTTACCCTAATAGAATTGTGGGCATTGCAGGAGAATCTGGTTGCGGTAAATCAACACTTGCAAAAATTATATATGGCGCTATAGAACCTCCTCTAGAAGTCAAGCAAGGATCTGTCCTGTTGAAGGTATCTGAAGAATATGAGGATCTTCTAAAAGCTGATAGGGCTTATGTAGCTAAGGAGATATGGTGGAAGGTAATAAGCTATATTCCGCAGAACTCTATGAATGTTCTTAACCCAATGAAAAAGATAAGGGACAGCTTCATAGAGACGTTTAAATTTCATGGAATGGCCGTTGATAAAAAAGAGGTGACTAAATACATTAGCGAGGTATTTAGCACGTTTGGAGTACCTGTAGATGCTATAAATGCTTATCCACATCAACTCTCTGGTGGTATGAGGCAGAGAATTGTTATATCTCTATCGCTATTATTCGATCCGAAGATAGTACTAGCTGATGAACCAACTACAGCAGTAGATGTTGTAACACAACTAGGCATTCTAACATCTTTAAAAGAGTGGCAAAGGGAGAAAAAGTCATCAATGATTATAGTATCTCACGATATGGGTGTACATGCATATATGGATGATGAGGTAGTAATAATGTATGCTGGCAACATTGTTGAAAGAGGTGAAGCGGAAGATGTGTTTAACGACCCCCTACACCCATATACAAAGATCTTAATATCATCGCTTATAAAGAAGGGGGAGAAAACAATTAAAAAGGGCATAGCAGGTTCTCCACCAGACCTCTCTAATCCTCCACCTGGTTGCAGGTTTCATCCTAGATGTCCATTTGCCATGGATATCTGTAGAAGGGAGAAGCCACCCTCCATAGAGGTTGAGAAGAGTCGTTTTGTTGCATGCTGGCTATATGCAAAGAGGTGAAGATTTTGAGTGTTGATGTAGGTAATTACCTATTATATGTTGACAGGGTGACAAAATTCTTTGGCTATGGTTTGTTAGGGCTTAGAAAATTTAAGGCATTGGATGAGGTATCGCTCTCTCTTCCATTACAAGAGCCCAGGCTCTTCGTCTTGATAGGCGAAACAGGTAGTGGTAAGACAACACTTCTTAGAATTATTCTAAGAATGATTGAGCCTGATATGGGTTCTGTTTACTACAAGAGCAAGAACGTGTTCAAGCTTAGATCTTCTGAGGTTAAGTGGTATAGGAGGGAGGTGCAAGCGATATTTCAAGACCCCTATGAAACATTCAATCCTTTGAGAACAATAGATAGCTATCTATTTGATGTATCTAAATACCTGCTTAGCATTGGCAAGAAGGAGGCTGAGGCTCTAGTTGATGAAACATTGAGATTTGTTGGGCTAAGCCTGGACAGGGTTAAGGGTAAAAGAATAAGGGAGTTCTCTGGAGGAGAGTTACAAAGAATATCTATAGCGAGAGCAATACTTACTAGACCAAGCCTGTTACTAGCAGACGAACCTGTTTCGATGCTTGACGCCTCATTAAGAGTAAACATACTGAACATATTTAAGGATGTGCGAGACAAGTTAAAAACATCAGTAATATACGTTACACATGACTTAGCTACAGCTTACTATGTAGGTGATGAGATGGCTGTTCTATACCGAGGCGTGTTGGTAGAGTCTGGATCTATAGAATATGTTTATAATGATCCTCTACACCCATATACACAACTATTGCTGAATTCTATTCTAGAACCTGACATAAATATCAAAGACAGAGTAAAGCCCATTAAACTCTCATCAATTGAAATAAAAGAGTTCCTAACACCCGGATGTAAATTTGCTAATAGATGTCCTTATGTAACACCTAAATGCAATAAAGAAGCCCCTCCCTTAATAAGGGTTAATGGGAAAAGAGCTGTTAGATGCTGGCTTTACACTACAAGTAGTAACACATGAAAATTTTTAAACTTAGGCCTTCAAAAGTAAAATAGGGTGAATTGCTAAAATGTTAAATAAAAAATATTTAAATGCAATACTAATGCTATTGATTGTAGTGCTATCAGTAATACCTCTAATCTCAGTACCACACACATACTCACAGCTACCCCTTCCCTCAGGTGTGTCGAGAAAGGATGTAGTAATACTCGATATAATACAGGGGAGAACACCTACACCAGATAACTATAATGTATGGGTAATAGGCGTACCACAAGGTCACATACATCAATTCTGTGTAGACACTCTGTGGTATTCAAATCTATCAGACCCTAGAGGAGCCCTAGTCAATGTTCTTGCAGCAGATGCGCCCCGATATGAAAACAACTATAGAACACTCATTATAAAGTTGAAGCAAGGAGTCTACTGGAGTGATGGCGTGGAGTTTACAGCAGATGATGTAGTATTTACATTGAATGCTCTTGCAGCTAACCCCAACCTTAACTGGTATGATACTGTGAGAACTTGGGTTTCAGGTGCAAAAGCTTTAGATAAGTACACCGTTGAGATAGACCTTACACAACCCAATCCATATGCACACTACTTGTTTGTAGTACAAGCATGGAATGCCATATACATAATGCCCAAGCATTATTTTGAGAAGGTTGGTGTGCAAAACATTCACACAGATAAATTCTATCCACCAATATGTATAGGTCCATATGTGTTGTATTCGTATGACTCTGGCGGTATGTGGTTCTTGTGGAAGAGAAGAGATGATTACCTAAGGTCAGACTTAGGTGATTTGATACAGAAGTATGGATGGTATGGAGGCCCTCAATGGGTATTAGAAAGAGCATTCTTATCAGAATCTGCAAAAGTTCTAGCTGTACAATCTGGAGAATTGGATACCATGTTCGATCCATCGCCTGAGGCATTCAGCACAATACTAAGTGCTATGAGTGGAAGAATACAGCCATGGTTCTCTGAGTGGCCGTATTTCTGGGGCTATGACCCGACAAATAGAGGCATATACTTCAATATCATGAAATACCCATACAATATATCCCTAGTTAGATGGGCTCTAGCCCTAGCTGTAAATATGACAAAGGTCATGACAGATGCATATGGTGGAATTCAGAGAATTGTAGTATTGCCTGTGGGAACACTAGGTCCTACATTGTATTGGCAACAGAAGCTCTTGCCATGGCTAGAGAACTTGGAAATAACATTACCAGATGGTTCAAAGTTCAAGGTATTCGATGACACTATACCACTCAAAATATACAACTGGGCAAAGGCACAAGGATATATCAAAGAGGAGTGGAGTAAGGATAGAATAGCAGTGACATGGGGCATTGGCTGGTGGAAATATGCACCAGATGTAGCAACAAAGATACTGACAGAGCTAGGATTTAAGAAAGGTTCTGATGGTTCATGGTATCTACCAAATGGCTCTAAATGGAAAATGACATTATATATACCAACATATGAACTAGATGCTATTAGGCTCGGGCAAGCTGTAGCTGCAATGTGGAAAGACTTTGGGATAGATGTAAGTGTTGTTCAACTAGATTCAACACCATTCTGGAATGCCTTTAACTACGGAACTTTCGAAGTGGGTGCTTACTGGGGTCTGCATGCATTTGCTTCTGACCCATTTGTAATTCCATTTAACTATCAAGGCTTAGAATGCCAATTCGCAAGACCCATAGGTAACTACTCAGTCAACGCCATAAGGTATTGCAATCCAAAACTAGATGAGCTAATCAATAAGGCATTACAATTATTGCCTGGAAGCCCAGAGCAAGTCAATGCAACAGGAGAAATAATAAAGTTAGTGGTAAGTGATATGGTGTCCATGACAGCTGGAGACTGTAAAAAGTTGCTATTCTATGTAAAAGACTACTGGGAAGGATGGCCATCAGCAGAAAACCCAGGAGTTAATCCAATGTTCTGGTGCGAACCATTCAAAATACAGCTAGTACAACTCTATCCAAAAGGTTGGAAACCAACAACTACTTCGCCCAGTCCAACACCTACAACTAGTAGTCCAACTCCAACGACGACAACTACTTCGCCTACTACCACAACAACTCCAACAACTACAGCTACTACTACACCACCTCCTGCGACTACCTCAACTGCTGCTATGACTGCTGTTACTACAACTGTTGTTGTTCCAACAACAATATTGTCAACAGTAGTATCAACAGTGAGCTCAGTATCAACAGCAACTATGACAGCAACAACAACAGTAACACAAACAGTAACAGAATGGACAACAACAATAGCAATAGCAATAGTGCTACTAATAATAGGATTCGCAATAG
>JAPWTX010000024.1 GCA_028275825.1 Ignisphaera sp.
GCGCTATTGCTATTGCTATTGTTGTTGTCCATTCTGTTACTGTTTGTGTTACTGTTGTTGTTGCTGTCATAGTTGCTGTTGATACTGAGCTCACTGTTGATACTACTGTTGACAATATTGTTGTTGGAACAACAACAGTTGTAGTAACAGCAGTCATAGCAGCAGTTGAGGTAGTCGCAGGAGGTGGTGTAGTAGTAGCTGTAGTTGTTGGAGTTGTTGTGGTAGTAGGCGAAGTAGTTGTCGTCGTTGGAGTTGGACTACTAGTTGTAGGTGTTGGACTGGGCGAAGTAGTTGTTGGTGTTTGTGTCATGTAAATCGGAGGTGTGAATGGCTCTTGAACTATCTTAACTCCTGTTGGTGGTGTCCATGTAGGCAATGGTTGCCCGGGTCCAATTCTTATAGTGGACAACATAATTATGTCCATGGGGGTTTTAACAGGTATTAGATGCGCTATAACATATTTTACTGGCTGTTTACCCCAGAAATCTTGTCCCCAGTAGAAATTGTTTGCAGCTGGCCAATTCGTCCAATAATCTGTTAATATTGGTTGTAACTTCTTGCAGTTGCCCATCCAGATAACCGGCATATCTCTAATAAATATTAATAACGCTTGCTTTGTTGCTTCAATGCTTTCTTTAGACCCAGGTGGATAGCTTTCTGCTTGTAAAACGTAATTATCTAGCTGAGGGTTGCAGTATCGTGCAGCATTTGGTGAGTAGTTCCCTATAGGTTTTACATAGATACACCTCCACCCATCTAGGAATATTGGTGTAGACCATGGGTCATTTCCGCTGAAGCCCCAGTAGGATCCTACACTAAAAGCTCCATAGTTGAACTGTTGCGTCCAGAATGGTGTAGGATCGTAGGGGGTTACATCTACATGTATTCCGAATCTTCTCCATTCTTCAGCAACGGCATATCCAAGTTGAACAGCATCCATTTCAAATCCTGATGGAACATTTAATGGTATTTTCCAAATAGTTCCGTTTGGCAATCTCCAATAGCCATCAGATCCTCTGTAAAAGCCAAGTGCTTTTAATATAGCCTCTGCTACATCTGGCATATATTTCCACCAACCTTTACCCCATATTCTTTTGGCTTCCGAGTCTGAGTATGGTTCTTTTATATACCCTTCTTTAACAGCCCACTGGTTCACTCTTAACGCTACATCTGGGTCCCATATCTTCCTACTACATATATCTGTAGGTAGTGTCACCCCCTTAACAACATCACATACTGTCCAGTTAGATATTATTGGTATTAATTGAGAATCCCAGAACATTGTTGAAGGCTCCGTTATTGAAGCTGGTATTGCTACGGCTCTTTGTGTACCTGCATAGCCTAATGTTAAAACTCTTGTCATATTAATTGCAAATGCTAAGGCCCATCTCAAAGCCGAGATATTGTAGGGATATCTCATGTTATTGAAGTATATACCTCTATTGCTTGTTGGATAACCCCAGAAGTACGGCCATGAGGTATACCAAGCTATAACCCTATCGCCAAGCTGATCCTTAATTGCTTTAAATGTTTGTGGCGTAGCATCGAAAATCCAGTCCAGATCTCCTCTGGTCATCGCTATCACTTTTTCGCTTTCAGATGGAAATACTCTAAACATTACATACTTAGGCCCTGGCCAAGGAACTGTTCTTCCAACCATCCAACCAATTGATGAATTTATCCAATCATCTCTTCTTCTCCATAAGAACCACGTTCCTCCCGGATCATATGAGTCTAAGACGTATGGCCCTATGCATAGAGGTGGGTTATAGGAGTCTGTATGTACATTTTGTGGTGTTATGCCTTTATCCTTGAAGTACTGCATAGGCATAACGTAATCATATATTCCAGGTCCTACAACAGTAAAGTAATAGTGAAAGAATGGATTAGATTTCTTAAGCTTTACTGCAAATGTGTAATTGTCTATAACCCAAGCAGAGTCTATCCATGTATTTACAAATGCGTACTGCGCCAAATTATTGTTGATTTTTGTTGTATTGATGCCATAGACCCAGTCCCAGGCAGTCATCGGAAATCTTGTTCCTCTACCATCACTCCACACTATGCCTCTTCGCAATCTTACTATCATCACAGTATAGTCATTGTTATATTCTGCAGGTCCTGCTGCAACAATTGGACTAACAGCTCCTGTGGTGTAGTTCACATACCATAAAGTCTCAAGACATAGTTGTTCAAGCCCGGCCACGGTCGTTGCTGAAGCCCCAATAACCCAGCGATTGAAACTATTAGGATTAGCAACCTTACTTACTTGTGTATCTAACACTAGAACCTCTTCCCTCTTCACACCAGGCGGTAAAGGCAACTGTGAGTTAACCAGATTCAGTGGTGTTATGGAAACTAAAAGCAATGTTGTAACAAGTAGTACAATTAAATAATCTCTAAAATGATGATATCTTCCCACCATTTAACTCACTTTTAACTTAAAACATCTATATGGAAGATTTTAAATTTTTATGCAAAAATTTATATACTATGATCGTTTTTATATGACATAGTAAATCCGTACAATATTGTAAAGTCTTCTCTGAACAATATAGCTCTGTTAAAATGTTGCGATATATCAAGGTTTTTCATTGTTTTCATAACTGCTTAATATGTTAAGGTGTATTGCATTAAAGAATATGTTGTCCTTCATCAGCTTTAAACTCTATGATGTTAGTAATATTTGCTCTGGTTATCAAATTTAGTTGTTACTTGAAGTGCTGATGAAATTTTCGATCTCATATTACATACAATAATTCACACAACAATACTATTAGCTGTGTTTTCAATTCTGTTATCTCAAATCGATGAAAAAGATCAAACTGTATACAGTGTCTAGGATTGACTTCTATTGAAATTAAAAATCTCTTAAAGGTTAAGTTAAAGCCTTATCAAACATACTAAGGCGTATTGGATGCCCATATTTCGTCTATCATCCTCCTACCCCAGATCAACTATATGGTCGTGCTACAATATGTCCAACTCTTTATGATTTTCAATTTCCTCTATACCTACTTACTTTAGCTATTTGAATCACACTAGCAAGGTTTTAAGTGATATTATCAATATATACTTGTAACGTTGACTCTATAGCAGGGGGATAAGGAGTTTATCCTGATGCAGAATTATTGTAAACTCCCTATATAGAAAACAAGAAAACAGGGATGTTTAATGTGTAGTATATGGAGTAAAATCAGAGTTTTTCTTGTAGTAATGTTTCTGTTTACCATGAAATCATATACTATTCTAAGCATTCACCGCCTGCCAAGCTTTGTATACTATTTATTTTTGAATGCTTAGCGTAATTCATTATATTTTCCCGAAGTTCACTCACAGCAGGAGTTCACTATTAGTTGCCTTGAGTTTTTCGGAAGCATAGGGTAGTTGATGAGGTGGTAGTTCTCTAAGTTCATAAATCTTCTAGGCATATAGCATTAGTACGCATCATAGTATTGAAAATTATAAAAATGTTTTAGGTATCTACAAACTACTTTAAACCTCTAACAGCCTCAGATATATCAGTAATACAACCTCTTTCTAGAGGTCTTGTTGTATCAAAAGGTATTGATTTGCTGATAGATAAAGAAATTTGTTATGTACCTCAAGTTTGAGATTACATTCACGTGTTTAAGGGTGAGCAATAGAATACTTTACTCCATAAAGTTCTTCTCGGACTTGTGTCTCAAAGGCAACAAACTTCTAGTTTCAAAAGCTTTTATTTTTAGTATTTCGTAGGAGTTTAGTTAAGGTGTGTTGGGATTGATTAGCAGAGATGTTGCTGTTGTTTTAATTGGTTTGGGTATGCTGTTGTTTGTTATTGGCTGGGCTCTGATTTTGGCTAATTATGGTGTTGAGATCCAGACGTGTTCAACTTTTGTGTCTATGCCTAGAGGTTTTGAGGGTGCTTTTTCTCTTGTGGGGAACTATACCCAGTATAAATCGTTGAATGTTGTCAGCATTCATAATGTTTCTATTCCTGCTGGGAAGCCATATAAGCACTGGTTTGAGTTGAAGAGCTTGGCTGTAGCCCCTATTATTGCTTACTATACCATTACATCGCCAACTAGTGTAAATGGATATGTGCTTCTTAAAGATGCTTCAAATTCTACACTAGATGCTATACCTCTTCAGCTCTCGACAAATAATGTGAGTAGCTTCAAATTGCTTAGCCTGAATGCTTTGAGCCCTGGGAAATACTATGTGGAGGTAGATCCCTTGACAAACATGACTTTAGTCTCATTCAACATAACTGCTCTAACATATGAATCATTGCCAGCAATAAGAATAACATTTACACCAACAACATATGATCAGACATCAATTCAGTATGTTTGTGGCGTTAGCTTTAGAGGGCTCATAATTGCAGCAGCTCTAATAGGATTTGGAATTGCCGCCATAAGCTTTGTTGGAGTATATCTCTATCGCCAAACCCAGACCACAGCAAAGATAACAGTCTTGGCAAAGGGCAAAAGAAGAACATCGAAGAAGAAGTAGTATTCTAATGTGGAAATAGCTAAAAATATTTATAAAAGAGAGGTGTATTTGCCGAGGAGTCTACGACATGGTTTTTGAAACTGAGGGGTGCTGGCAGGAGGTAGGGTAAGGGTTAAAGTTCCTTTAAATACAATACCTCTAACGTGAAGACCTCAGAAAACATGAAGAGTACTATAGAATCCATAACAGAAGTAGTGCTCAAGATCTGTAGAGGTAGAGACAATAAGTTTGCCATCTATATAGGTGATGGTGAGAGCTATGATTATAAAAATGTCTATGGCTTGATACTCATTAGGTAGATTGTTAAAGAGGAGAAGTTTGTACAGCAGATAATAAAGTGTTTATGGATATAGAGCTTGAAGATAAGGACTGTGCTTGTTGGGGGCTGGGAGAAGATGAGGCTAAGCATCGAGATTGTGTATGAAGATAATTAGAATGTAGTGTTATTCATAAAGTAAAATCTTTTTTACTCAAAACTCTAAACATTTTATGATGCAAAATGACGGAAAGTGTAGTTGTTATTGGTGGTGGTGCTGCAGGGGCTTCAGCTGCTTCAAGAGCTAAGAAGTTGAAGCCATCAGCAGAGGTTATACTTATTGAAGCAACTGATATGATAACTCATGGCCCTTGCGCTATTCCTTACTATGTTGGCGGTATTGTTAAGGGTAAGACGCAGTTAGTTACCTACACCCCTGATGTTTTTGAGCGTGAGCGTGGAATTAAGGTATATATAAATAGTGTTGCTCGCGAGATTGATGTTGATAAAAAGGTTGTCTTTGTTGAGAGGAATGGGAAGAGTGTTGAGGTGAAGTGGGATAAGCTCGTGATAGCCACGGGCGCTATACCCAGCATTCCTAGGGTGCCAGGAACAAATCTTAAAAATGTTTATACAATTAGACACCCTGCTTACGCTGATAAGCTATTGGAAGATCTTTCAAAAGCTTTGAATGTTGCTATTGTTGGTGGAAGCTACATTGGTTTAGAAATGGCTGAAGCTCTCTTAAGAATTGGTAAAAAAGTGTTGCTTATAGAGATGGAGAGCCAGCTCCTGCCTAAAGCACTTGATAAAGAGTTGGCTGAGATAGTAGCCAAGGAGGTTTTGGCAAGAGGTGCTGAGCTTCATCTCTCTGAGTACTTAGAGGAGATAGTAGGTAGTGATAGAGTTAAGGCTGTTGCTACAAATAAGGATACATACAATGTTGATGCTGTTATTTTAGCTACGGGTGTAAAGCCTAATGTTGATATTGCTGCAAGGGCTGGGATAAAACTTGGCATTACCAGGGCTATAGATGTTAATGAGTATATGGAGACAAGTGGTGAAGGTATTTACGCAGCTGGTGATGTTGCCGAAAAGGTTCATAGAGTTACTGGTAAGAGGGCTTGGATACCCCTTGCCCCATCAGCTAACAAAGAGGGGCAAGTCGCAGGAGCTAATGCTGTTAGTGGAAGGGTGCTTAGATTTCCTGGTGTTGTGGGAACAGCTGTTACAAAGTTTTTTGAGCTCTACATAGCTAGAACAGGTCTTAGTGAGAGAGAAGCTGTGGAAAATGGGTTTAGAGTTGAAAGCATAGTGATTAGGTCGAGGACAAAGGCTCATTACTACCCCAACCATTCTGAAGCTGTTATAAAGATGATTACAGAATCTTCTACTGGCAGAATAATTGGGGCTCAAGTCGTTGGCTGGGAAGAAACTGTGGCTATGTATATCGATATCATTGCTGTGGCTATTGAGAGAGGTATGACTATAGAAGACCTATTCTTCTCAGACCTAGGATATCATCCAGCTGTAGCGCCTGTCTGGCATCCCCTAATTGTTGCAGCTAGAGTTCTTTCCAAAGGTAGGTTTTGAGCATATTAACTGCGTTTTCCCATCAATATCTTAAGATGCTATGCGTGAATAGTTTTGGCCATGCTAATACCAGATATAGCTAGTGCAGAGAAGTGGAAGATGTTTTTTCAAGGCGATATAGGTAGGGCTTTAGGATACTGTGAGAGAGTACTAGGACTTTACAACAACATCAGAATGAGATTAGGTGATGAGAAGGTCAAGAAGATTGTTGTTGGTGTGATAGGCAAGGATACTATAGGGCATTGGAGGGATATTCAAGAGGTGTTCAGAGAGTTCTTTGGCGTGAAATGTGTGAGGTGTGAGGAAGTTGTGAGAAGTATTGCTATGGGTGTACCATATTCAGTAGCACTGAAAAATGCTTCTTTGCGCCTTGAGGACTCTAGCTACATAAGGAATGTTGAAGAGCTTGCAATTCTACTTAGTAAAGTGCATAGAGAGTCCAACATCTATTTAGAGAAGTCAGATAACTTAAAAGAGCTTGAGAGGGATTTCTCAGCATTGTTAAACAATCCTTTGAATATAGTAGAAATAGTTAGAGGCTTTTATTCTTCTCTAAAGTACTTGCTACCATTGTACAATAGATTCACATTCTTTATCACAATCAGCAAATATATAACGAGAAACCTCTTGGAAAAGTACTTCAAAGACCTTGACCTTAAACTGCTCAGCAAATTCAACATTAGGTTCAGAGAAGATAAATTATGTAAAAACATAGATATACTTACACATGAGAAGGGAAGCATTGGAGAGGCAATAGTGTTTTTAGTGAACAGCATCTACAGATTTTTTGATAGGAGTAGAGGTATGAGGAGAATTATTGGTGTGAAGGATGAGGAGGAGAGATTTGTGAAGGAGATGCTGAAGCTAGTTACAGTTATTTATCAAGACCTAGAGCTTGTTGAAAACACTGCCCTCTACTCCTCTCTCTATAGAAGTGCCGTCAGAACATTAGCAAAGGGAGGCTATATTTATATCTCAGTTCGTGTAAGGATTGATCAAGAGAGAAATGTTGCAATAATACATAACTATACAACGAGCTGTGAAAACCTTGTGAACATTATTGAGCCCTACATGATAACAGGTCTTGCATCAATAGATAATGTAGCTATACATGGTAACAAAATCGAACTTTTGCTTAACATCTATCTAAACCAAAGAAGTGTAAAGGCGTGAAGGCTCATAGCCATGTATTTGCATGGTTTGCACAGAGCTTTCTATCTTTGATCCCATAGCCTTACCATCTACAGAAACATCTATGCAAACTCTATAAACCTGTCAAAAATAGTGGGTAAAGATGTCATCATTCCAGGATATGGATGCTTCAAAAGAGATTTAGTGCAGGAATTGCAAGTGATAAGATTATTGATAACACTGTCAAAAGTGTTACTAGTAAGGACACCATCTTTTCATTTAACTTAAATGCCCTTGCTAATATAAGATTAAGTACAGCTGGAGGCATGATGCTTTGCAGCAGAATTCCTTGTAAAAATGGTGTACTAATGCTAAAGTACCTTGTGAAGACATGTATCAATACTATTGCGAGAATGGGTGAAGCAATGTATTTTAGAGGTATGGAAATCTTCAGTACGGTGCCATAGCTTCTCAAATCATATAAACTCAGCATAGCAAATGTTGCTCCTAGTATGATAAAAGAAGAGTAGAAAGAGCTTGAAACTATGGTGTCTGCGAGCTGTAAATAGCTCTCAATATGGATATGAAGCCGTGGTTCAGCTAGTCGATGAGCTATTCCCACAAGTAGTGCTAGTAGTATTGGTACTACTTTTACATAAATTTTCCTATTCCCACTCCTTACAGCAGATATCCGTGCTAAAATAAATGCAAAGAGTGGTAAAGCGATGTTAAAGGCTATAGTGTATGGAATTACACCTAAGGAATCTCCGAACAGCATTATTGCTAGGGGAATTGCTAAAAATCCTGCATTTGGCATAGAAATGGATATAGCTAGTGATAAAGCATCGTCGAAATCCCTATGGATAGCCTTAGCCACAGTAAATGTTGCTATAAAGACTAATGCTATGTGGAGCAATGAAATTGCTAACATAGCTACAAACTCTATTTCAGAGCTCGCAGTACTCACTTTAATGAATATTGTTATAGGTGTTGCTACATAGAAGAGATATATGTTTATTAAGTCGACAAATTTTTGAAGAGACTTTATATGCGAAATAGTGAAGCCACAGAGTGTTGAAATAAGCATTATAAGCATCTTTGTAGCTATCTCAAGAGAAGCCATGGATTTAAACCCTGGTAAACATATTTCAGATTTGTAGACACATCACAGCGAATATGATGTGCTTGCGGCACACTGATCTGTGATGTGATGCACCTAGACTGATGCTACTCATCGTAAATTTGGATCACCCTCACAACACCTTTTTGCATGAGACTCCTCTATTCATATATATAGCCAAGTCCATAACTTTTATAGGTGTGATCCATTCCAATCTCCAAATTTCTTCAACTAGTTTAAGGTACTCCCTTCCACCACACATTTTAATGCTATTTGTGTGCCAGAGAATTGTAGCAATTTCCACCCCTAGATCATTAAAGAGTTTGAGTGTTTCTATGAGCCTCTCATACACTTCTTCAGGTTTGATCCCCCAGTATGTAAACATATAAGTGTCCATTACTGATATTGGAAGCTCTACAACTTCATTATAAAGTAAACAGCCTGTGCTCTCGAGACTTGGCTTTGCTTTTGATATGCAGATACTGCTATCAAATTTCACTCCTATGGTGCTTAGCCTAGGTATTATCTCTGGCTCTATCCTTAGGTAATGTACACGTAGACTATAGATCTCATTTGCATATAGCTTTTCAAGAACTTTTTTCTCTGCTTGTATATCCCCAAGATCTGTGCCGTTATTTGCATGAAGCCCTATCTCCCAACCACCTCTCCTCAGCTCTGATATCACATCACTATAAAGCTCAGCTGTTGTATTATCATCGTAAAGCACTCTAAAGAAGAATGTCGATTTCATGCCTTGTCTCTGCTCAGCCTCCATAATATCTTGTATGCCATTGTATATGTTTTCTCTCAATGAGAAGAACCTGTATCTATGGCTCAATTCAAATCTATTTAATCGTGTAAGTACATGCTCTACTGAAGGCCCTTTTCTACTCCAATCAACATCATGTGTTAAGATCAATAACATATTTTCCCCGCCCTAATACCACATAATGAGGTTTAGCTTTGAAAAAATGCATTGTTGTAGCATCTATAGCGTCTAGAAAGTCTATAGCCATAGCTAAGTCTATAAAAAGCTTGCTAAAGCTTGACGTAGTTGGTGTTGCCCATACTAAGCACCCCCATCTCTTCTCTACGATATTTAAAAAGAGGCATCTATTTGAGGTGCAGAGAAGTTGTGAGGAGTGGCCTAAGCTCGTGGCCTACACTGCCTATAAAGATTCTTGCGAAGCTGTTGTACCTGTAGACTTCGTAGACTTCGCAATGTTCTCTAAATATAGTAAGCTATTCAATGAGCTAGGCATCTTAGTTACAGCACCTAGCTACGAGAGTATTGTCATAGCATCTGATCGTGTGAACATTGTCAATATCTTGAAAAACATTGCCGAATTTCCAAAACAGGTTTTTGTTAAAAGCCCTGGAAACTCTGAAGCAATACATTCTCTAACCCCACCTATAGTTGTGAAAGGTATTGGAGATGCCTCTAACCCCACCTTTCACCTAGGTTATGAGACAGCTATTAATGAAATTTCTAAGAGGGCTCCCTGCATAGTTCAGGAATATGTTGAGGGTGTGGCGAGGGGGTACTATGCTCTTTCTTATAGCGGCATCCCAATAATTGAGTTCACTCATCAAAGAGTAGTAGAATACCTGCCAATAGGTGGCGCAAGCCTAGTTGCAAAAGGGTTTTTTGAAGATCCTGAGCTCTATGCGCTGGGCAGAAGGATTCTAAGAGAGCTTAGGTGGAGTGGTGTCATAATGGTTGAAACAAGGTATTCTGACGAACATGGAAAGTATTATGTACTTGAATTAAATCCCAAGTTCTGGGGAAGCATAGACCTACCTGTAGCGCTCGGATACCACTTCCCTGCAGTTTTAATAGTGGCTTATTCTTATGGCATTGAAAAAGCCCGCGAAATTGCTGAAAAGCTGTTGGTGAAGAGAGGTGAGTTTACATGGGTTTTAGATGGTTTTAGATACGTGGCAAAAATACCTTCAACATGGTTCTATATGTTGAGGAAAGCCCTTTTAAACCCCCTTTATAGCGATGCCCATGTACTTGATGTTGCAAAGAACCTTGCACAGCTTGTAAAAGCTTTTAGTAGAATTAATAGAGAGTCTCAAGCCTGGGCAACATATTTAGAGCATTCAAAAAGCGAATTGATGTATTGGGTTAAGAGGTTTGCACTATTTCTCTACTCAAATAGAAGAACTACAATATTTGATTTAGATGCCACGCTTGTTCACCTACCAGTGAATTGGTATCAAGTAAGAGCAAAGCTTGCGAATCTTGGTCTTCTCCTAAGGTGGGAGAGCATTAATAGGGCTATGACAAGGCTATGGACTTCAGATACCACTAATTACTACAAGTTATCCGCTGTTCTAGAAGAGGAGGAGTTAAAGGCTCTGGAAAAGCTAGAGAGCTCATCACTCCTTGTACCAAGGAGCTATATAGATAAGCTTGCAAAGCATTCTCGAATTTGCGTTGCTACAAAACAGAGTGCTAAAGTGGCTAGAGAGGTTTTGAAGAAGCTGGGTATTTATAGCTACATCGATGCCATTGTTGGTAGGGATAGTGGTGTGGGCCCCATTAAAATGGAGCTGTACAAAAAATGCATAGAGACTGCAAAGCCCTCAGAAACCCTGGTCCTGGATGATAATTCTGAGTATGTTGTGGAGGCTTATAGAGAAGGATTTATATCAATGCTTGTTTCAGACAATAGTTATAGAATTGCTAGGAGTATGCGTTTAGGAATACCTGCAGCGCCTACAAAAATACTTGTCCAAGCTGTTTTGCATGGATTAAGCTCTCTGAGCTAAAATTGCCTTTATTTTCATGCTCCTTACCTTATCCTCTCTCTCCATCTCATCAAATTTCATTACTAAGTATCTTATGGTGTTCAACAGCCTTGGTATAAGAATTTTCTCAAGCATTGTTACAATCCTCTTAACTCTTGCAATCTCTGCTCCAAGCCTTATCAGCTCTTTCTCATACTCAGCTACAGCAATTAGTGTTTCTATCAACTCCCTCCTCCTGACCTGAATTTCACATGTCTCCACAGGTAGCGCTAATGTGGATCCAGGAATCCTCGAAATCTCTAGTACAGGTGCCACGACACCCATAACATTTCTTGTACCAGCTATAACCTCTATTGCTTCACTTATGGTCTTCGCCCCCTCATTTAGAGTCTCAAGACCATGTATAGCAACTGCATTTGAATAAATAGGGTATAGTTCGCTAAGAAGATTATTCAGTTTCTGCCTAGCTTCATAAGCTTTTCTAAGTACAATGTAAAACTCCTGAATTAAGAATGTAAGTCTATCTCTAAGTATTCTGTGGATTCTGCGACTTAGAGCAAGTCTTCTTCTAAGCCTTATGAGCTCTATTTTAGTGGGTCTTGGTATCCTTATTATCTCTGTACTCAGCTCCCCACACCTTTTCTGTACTTAGGATGATACTTCCTTATGGTCTCTGGCCTCATCTGCCTAAGCTCTTCCTCAGGGAGTGTGGCGAAAAGCTCCCATGCTATATCTAGTGTCTGCTCTATTGCTCTCCTCTCATACTCCCCCTGGTTAATGAACCTCCTCTCATATAGGTCAGCAAATTCAAGGTACTTCCTATCTCTTGCTGTAAGAGATTCTGTGCCAACAATTGTTACTAGCTCCCTCAAGTACACACCTTCAGAATATGCAGCTGTTAGCTGTGCAAACACTTCTCTATGATCCTCTCGAGTCTTTCCAGGTCCTATACCCTCTTTCATTAACCTCGAGAGTGAGAGAAACACGTCTACAGGTGGGTATATACCCTTTCTCCACATATCCCTGGACAACACTATTTGCCCTTCTGTTATATAGCCTGTGAGGTCAGGTATTGGATGAGTAATGTCATCGTCAGGCATTGTGAGTATGGGCATTATTGTCATACTGCCTTTCCTACCCATAGCTCTACCAGCTCTCTCATATATTGTTGCTAGGTCTGTATACATATAGCCTGGATACCCTCTTCTACCAGGAACCTCTTCTCGAGCAGCAGAAACCTCCTTTAGAGCCTCGCAGTAGTTAGTCATGTCGGTTAATATTGTTAGTAAGTGCATATCATACCTCCAGGCAAGGAACTCTGCAGCTGTCAACGCTACTCTTGGTAACGCCAGCTTCTCTACAGTAGAGGCTGAGGCAGGAGCTATAAACGCTATGGTTCTATCAAGTGCTCCCATAGATCTGAGTTCATTGAGAAAGTACATTGCCTCTTCATGAGTCACTCCAATAGCTCCAAACACAACTGCAAACCTCTCTCCAGAACCCTTAACAGCAGCTTGCCTAACTACCTGCATAGCAATTCTGTTATGAGGCAGACCAGAGCCAGAGAATATAGGCAGTTTCTGCCCTCTAACAAGAGTTAACATCCCATCTATAACAGATATCCCTGTCTCTATAAACTCTGAAGGAGGTATTCTGATAGCTGGGTTAAGCGGGGCTCCATGTATATCGAGATAGTCTTCTGGAACTACTGGTGGTCCTCCATCAATTGGTCTTGCAAGACCATCGAATATTCTTCCCAGCATATCTATGGAGACGGGTATAGATAGTGTTTCACCTCTGAACCTTATCATGGTTCTGCCTGCTGCTATCCCTAGCGAAGAGCCAAAGACTTGTATTACTGCAGTATCTTTACTAACATCAATTACTTGACCTAGCCTGATATCCCCATCAACATCTATCTCCACAAGCTCTCCATAGCTTATGCCGCCCAGTGCCTTTACAAATACCAATACCCCCCTAGTCCCAGTTATTTGCCTAGTAGCCTTTGTAATCATTTTGGCTCTCTCTAAAGTAACCATAGTAATCACCTCATCAACTGCTTAAACTCCTGCTCTAATGTGTCAAAAAACTGTGGAACTATTTTGCTCTTCAGTTCTTCAGGAGCATAAAACTTTAGTTGGAATAGCATGTACCTGCTCTTCAACTCTCTGAGTTTTGCAACTGCAATACCCCTGTTTACAGCTTCTAAAGCCCTTTTATAGAACCCCATTATGCACTCCATAATTAAGGCACCTTTCTCTGGGGGTGAATACGCATCAATAGGGTCTAGAGCACTTTGCTGCAAAAACCCTTCTCTAATTATCCTAGCAATTTCTAATGTGAGCTTATCTTCTTCAGGTAGAGCTTCAGGTCCTACTAGCCTTACAATGTCACTTAACTCAGCTTCTCTCTGAAGCACTCTTAACGCAGTAGCTCTATAGCCACTCCACTTCCCGCCAGAAATCTTATCCCAGTACTCTTTAACAAAGTCAACATATAGGCTATAGCTTGTAAGCCAGTTAATGGCTGGGAAGTGCCTTCTAGTGGCAAGGGAGTAGTCAAGTGCATAAAAGCTTTGCACATACCTCACAGTATTTCTAACTACAGGTTCGCTGAAATCCCCCCCTGGTGGGGATACAGCGCCAAATATTGTGACACTACCAAACCTCTCCGGTCTTCCAAGAGCCTTAACCCTGCCTGCTCTCTCATAGAATTCAGAAAGCCTGCTTGCTAAGTATGCTGGGAACCCCTCTTCACCCGGCATTTCCTCCATTCTACCACTTATCTCCCTCATAGCCTCAGCCCACCTACTTGTAGAGTCTGCAACCATTATTACATCGTAACCCATATCCCTGAAATACTCAGCAATTGTAACCCCTAAGAAAACACTTGTCTCTCTAGCAGCAACAGGCATGTTACTGGTATTAGCAATGAAAACGCTTCTCTCCATCATTGGCCTACCCCTCCTCACATCCATAAGCTTTAGAAAACTTGTGAGAGCATCTGACATCTCATTCCCTCTCTCACCACAACCAACAAATATAGCTATATCAGCATGACTCCACTTAGTCAACTCCTGTAACAACACAGTCTTTCCCGTTCCAAACCCCCCTGGAACAGAGGCTTTGCCACCCTTTGCTATTGGGAATATATAGTCTATAACCCTGATACCTGTAACCAGAGGTTCTCCAGGATTTAGCTTCTCTTTAAATGGCCTCGGAACTCTTATAGGCCATACCTGGTACAACTTAACGTTATGTTCTTGAGAACCAGAAGACACAATAGCTATTGTGTCCTCAACAGCATAATCACCATCATCAGCAATCCACTTCAGCTCTCCAGAAATGCCTGGAGGCACCATAACCTTGTGTATAACTAGTGGTGTTTCTTCTACATACCCTATGATATCCCCTGGATAAACTTTTTCTCCCATACTCAAGCCTCTTTCTCTTCTAAAGAGCCATTTCTTACCTCTATCTAGAGCTGGAAGTTTTGCACCTCTCCTAATGAATATGTCGCTAGAAAGCCTTGCTATTTCCTTCTCCGGCCTCTGCAGACCATCATATATAGAGCTTATGAGACCAGGCCCCAGCTCTGCAGATAACGGCCTTCCAGTTGTCTCAACTCTTTCACCTACTGTGAGGCCAGAAGTCTCTTCATAGACTTGAATATACACCTTTTCGCCTCTGACAGCAATTACCTCTCCTATGAGCCCCTCCTTACCAACATAAACAACCTCATACATTACAGGGTTTGATATGCCCTCAGCCACAACTAGAGGTCCTGCAATTCTATAAATTTTTCCAACTCTTTCACTCAAATACAGTCACCCAAGATGAATTTCATACCCTATATATCTACGTATAAGCTCTCTATAAAAACTTTGCAGAGGCTCTGATAAAATCTCTTTGGTATCAGGGAATAGTACTACTATGGGGTATAGCTGTTGTAGATTCAAATCCACAAAGCTAATGCCTTGCGGAACTATGCTTTTTTGCAGAAGCACTATAGCAACATCTTTGCGCATAGAGATTTCATCTAAAATCCTTTTAGCCTCTCCCCAATCATTTACTACAAATACCTCCTTTACACCAAGGATTCTCATTAAAGTCTCAAAATCTTTTTTAACAACTGCGCATATCCCCTTAGTCAACTCCTTTACTTCACTCATCTAAACACCCTAGACTGTGGTAAAATAAATTTGAGGGTGTAGACCTCATAATATCTATTTATAAGGTATAGTGTAAGTAGGTCAATGAATTGCGGAGAGTAGAGCAAGAGATCCTTACACATTTTATATATGTACTCTGCCTCATAAAGTGTTACCTTGCTGGGGTCTTTCTTAAACACCTCATGAAAATATGTAGCAACATCACTTATCTTTGCTATAATAAGCCAGCCGCTAGGCTCTCTTGGCATATACTTGTAGATAACATTCTCAACAAATTCTTGTAGAGATTCTTTAGGGGTTATACCAAGCTTATTTGCATTAAGTACATACTTACAGTATCTTGATGTAACGAGCAAGGCAATGCAACTCAATGCCTTTGCATAGCTTCCAATAAACAGCTTCTTCACCACACCCACATCAAGACTGCTCTTAATACCTCTCAGGAATTCCTTTAACAAACACACATACTCCTTACTCTCAAAACACTTACTATAAATTTCAATTTCCTGACTTCTGGAAAAAATCAGCTTTGTTAACTTCTTGTCCTTGCTAAGCATAGCTGAGTATATGTTATCTAAATCGAAGAAAGTGAGAAAAATTCCGTAAAAAAGTTGAATTTCTTGAGGCAGTATGTTGCGAACCTCTTCAAACTCCCTCTTCTCTAAATCTGTCAAAACATAGGCAATTTCATCAATATTTTTTGCAGCCCCAAGCTTTATAAAATCTGTTCTAGAATTATATCTTGTCAAGACTTGTGCCAAATCCATAAATTTCTCTTCTAATGCTAGTTGCAAAATCTCTTCAAGCTTAGGGTTCTTAGCCAATAACGTAACCAAAACTGTTTTTATACCCTCTACAGATGGTTTATAGCTCATAGCCTTTGCTACCTAAGGAACTGAGGTAAAACATTTCTTAACGCTTTTTTAAGCCTCTCATCATAGCTATTATCCACAGCAATACTGCCATCAAAACACTCAATAATAACTCCACCGATAACCTCAGCTCTTTCAATTTTTGCAACTCTTATACCATATCTCTCCTCAACATAGTTCTTAATCAATTCAGCGAATTCCATATCTCGCTGGGAGATCTTTACAACAACATCCTCAACTCTGCCTACAGAGTTTAAGACCTCTTGCAGAGCTTCGTCAATTAATTTCTTTAGTGATTCCAAGCGCTTTTCGTTAGACATACCATTTAGCATCATTGTAACAGCACTACTTATTTCCTTAATTATAGAGCCCTTTGCTTCAGCTACAATAATCCTAGCCCTATACCTTGCTTCAGCCAACCTAATCTCGGGATTCAGTTCCGAAACAATTCTTGCTTTATAGTCTTCAATCAAAGCCTGCTTTTTCTGCATGGCTTCCGCAACTATTCTCCTAGCCTCCTCCTCAGCCCTAGATATTATAGCCTCTGCCTCCTTCCTAGCTTTTTCCAAAACAGCCTTCCTAAGCTCCTCAACACTCATTTCCTAAGCCCAGCCAGCTACAATACTTACCATGAGATAGCCAAAGACCATCCCAAGAATTCCAAACAGCTCTTCATAAGCAGCAAGAATGATTGTAGGACCAAAGATCGCTCCACGGGTTTTAACCAATTGTGCAGCTCCATCAGCACAAACCTTTCCTTGCATCCATGCTGAAACAAGTTCTGCCATACCTACAAATATGCTTATAGCAAGTATTGCCCCAGCTATATTTGATGGCAATTCTGGATGTGCTCTAAATAATGATGGGAGGATACTACTATACATCATAAACATGTATACAAATCCGTAAACCATGGTTTGCGTTGCTGGTAAAAATGATAATACCATTACTCTACCTCGCTGTGAAGGGTCTTCAGCTGTTGCCGGTATACCTGCAGCAACAGCAATATATATCCCCACGGTACTTCCAATAGCCGCTAATGCCTCTGCAAGACCTGGTGCTATAGATGCTATGATATTTGCTGACATAAAGTTAAACCACCCTTAACCTAGGCTAGGATCAGAATATAAGCTTTCTTAAAAATAAACCTCTTTAAAGTTATTACAGATCTAGAATGATTCGTGGAGAGCTGTGAATATTACTAAAAACTTCTTAAAGCTATGGATGTGCTGATGCTGTGTAAAGGCTTTGAAAAACAGCAAGTTCCTGGTTATCCACAGGTTTCCGAGATCTGCAGGGCTGTGAGCCATTGTAGTAAGGGGGCTTGAGGGAAATGTAATGAATTATTGCCAAGCTTTGTGTCTAGTTGTAAATATTTTTTAATACTTGGTGAGTGGTAAAACATTATGGGTTTATCTGCTTATAGTACCTAGGCTTACTGTGCCTAGCGTAACTTTCGCTGGGTTTAGTCTTCTTCCACTCCCCTCGTAGAATTTTGATGACATCTCGTACAGTATTAGTCTTAGGGAGTGTATGTATGGGCCTAGAACGGAGCATGCTAAGTTGAATAGGTGAAGCATAAATGCCATGGCAATTCCAGCTATAATTCCTATACCAATACTTATTGCTGATAGTGAGGTTATTGTGCTATATACAAAGCTATTGAATATTTCTGCTAGCATTGCACCTCCTATGGCTATGCCTGCAATTCTTATGAATGAAAATATGTCTCCCATTATCCCTACAACATCAAATATCCATAGCATTACACCCATAGATCCCATGCTTTTAACCTTAGCCAGTATCAATACTGGGAGTGTGCCATAAATGGTGTAGTCTATGACTTGTCTTGGCAGTATCTTCAGCAAGTTAAAGACATCAATATTCTGCTCAACACTAAAGTGTAGCTTTAAAAATGCTGGTCCAAAGATCATCATGATAATCATGGAGATTTCAAGCAATGCTGACCATAAATCCCTTGCCTTTATGAATGCTTTTAGAGATCCTATAATATGAGATATTAGCACAACTATGTAGCCTAACAGCAGTGCTAATTTTATGTAGAAGTTAACTACATTTGCAACAGCTCTATAATCTCCTAAACCCGGCGGCATTGAAGGTATTATCTGGAATGGTAATGCCGATGATATATATCGCCCTATTAATGAACCTAGGAAGCTTCCAGATAGAATTCCTGTTGCTATACTTGCAGCAGCTGTGATATATGCTATTCTTCTCAGTTTCTTCAAAGTTTCAGGGTTTTGAACAAAGAATGGCAAAATGTATCTAGCTCCTATAATCAATCCAATGGCATAGCCTATATCTGAAAACATTAGTGAGAAGAACAGTATGTAAAAGTATGTAAGAAATGGTGTAGGATCCCATTCTTTTGGCGATGGATAGCCGTTTAGCTCTGTAAACGTTTCAAATGGTTTAAAAGGCTTTAAGTTGTTGAATTCTACTGGGGGGTTTGGATCCTCTTCGAATGTGGCATTGAATGGAATGTCTCTGAGGCTTTTATACACATCACCCCTCTTGCTCATCGGTATCCAGCCTAGTACTAAGGCTAAGTGTTTTGATTGCAAGGCGTTTTTCAGAAGCTCTGCCTTGGAGCTTTCAGCTTCTATCAATATCTTCAGCATTGCAATATCATGCAAATACCTCTTTATCGTTTCATTTCTTAATTCTTCTAATTTCCTCAGCTCATTCTTCATCACCTCTTCTTCAGCTGACATCCTCTTGATTATATTCGATAGAGTTTCAACTCCATACAATTTTGATATTTCTAAGACCCTCACTCTCTTATGTTCAGCTTCTCTATAGAACTCCTCTAGAAACTCTCTCCTGAGAACAACTGTTGTAATAATCATCTGACCTTCTAACGCGATTTCTCCAGCCACATACTCAATACTCTTCTTAAGCTCATCTACATCACTTTTTGCCCCCAATAAAGTTTTTACAGCTATATAAGAACCTATATAGTCCACTATAGTTATGTCTGCGTTTGGATATAGACTACTGATATGTTCAAGGTACTTTCTAAGGGTAGTGATGTTCTTTAGCTTATCTGTGTACTCCACCTCTTTTTTATCAAGATCCTCAACCATTTCTGCAACTGACGCTAGCTTTTCATATAGCTGCTCCATAGCTCTTCTAGTGTCTCTTGGCATGTCCTTTATCTCTACCTCTACATGCTCCTTGATGTGAGCATTAAGCGCATCAACTACTTTTCTACATTTTTCAACAAGTGCTATATACTCTTTTATCTCTTCTAATCTCTTCCCCTCCTCTCGAGGTATCGCCTCAAATATTCCTAACTTAAGTAATTCACTTAAAGCTACGTCCACATAGTCTCTTGGAACAATGATATATGTTTTTAGAGCCACATCAGGATCGCTAAAAAATGCATACCTCCACTTCAACTCTTGCACACCACAAACAGTTTTATACTATATCAACTCCAGTAACAATAGATGCTATGTGCTTCGCAATGGACTCTAGTTTTTCGCTATAGATCTTGCGGATGTTGTTAGCCTCTACCTTAGCATCATCAATAATCTTATTTATTTCGTCTTCCAGCTTTCTCTCAAGCTCTTTCCTTAAGGACTCAAGCTCATGCAAGTAGTTCTCATCATTTAAAACCTCTTCAGCTCTTTTCTTAGCCTCTTCAATAATCTCTTCAGCCTTCTTCTCAGCATCTTTTATAATCTCTTCAGCCTCCTTCTCTATAGACTCCATCAAAGCACTCAACGCAGTTCTACCACAATAGGATAATCATCGATAGCTTTATATGTTTTTGGCTTTATAGTACCTACTACATAAGCTTAATGCAAAGGATTAAGGCGATCAACTTTTATATAGTGGTTGCTCGACTTTATCGAAATGGTTGGGATTTGTGGCTTCACATAGGGCTGATTTATGCAATATTAGTGCTGTGATCCTCGCTGGGGGTGAAGGAACTAGGTTCAAACCCTATACCGATATCGTTCCAAAACCAATGATCCCTATAGGTATAGAAGAGAGACCTATTCTTGAACACATCATTTGCTGGCTTAAGAGATTTTGCATATCAAACTTTGTTCTGCTTGTAGGGTACAGGTGGAAGCAGATCAGAAATTACTTTGGTGATGGTTCACATCATGGTGTGTATATAAAGTACAGCCTTGATGATGAGGTGTATCAGGGGACTGGAGGTGCTCTTCTAAAGGCCTACAAAACGCGTGCAATAATTGGGGACACTGTGCTTGTGTGGTATGGAGATATATTAGCTCCAATAAATGTTGAAAACCTTGTGTCTTTTCATAAAGGTGAAAGCGCTGATGCAACTCTTGTTGTTTCTAACAAATATCAGGTACCTGTTGGAGTGGCTAAGATTGATAATACTGGCAACGTTATTGAACTTTCTGAAAAACCCTGGCTAGAACTATATGTAACAATAGGTGTGTTAGCATTTGAAACACATGTATTGAAATATGTTGAGGATTCTCTGGGAAGCGCCTTTGATATTATGGGTGATTTAGTTCCTTGGATGATTAGAAAAGGCTACAAGGTAAAGGCGTTTATCCACAGAGACTTGTGGTACGATGTTGGTAGTCTCGAGAGATATGTTAAAATTGATTATGAAAAGATCAAGCATTTTTTATGCGAGTCTATGTAAATAGTGGTGCACATACCTCAAGTCTTGGCTCTACTTCTCTGCCATCACTAATCAGATAACCCTCTTCTGTAACTCTATCTCTCTCACCAGCACACGTTCTAGCCTTCCTAATCATTCTAGCCCTTTGCTGAACAAAATCCTTGTAAAGAGCAGGGCAATAGTGTATGGCTATCGACAACCCACTTTCTACAGCTTTTTGCATAACCCTTTTTGCAGTTTCAGCACTTCCGACCACAGCCTTGCCACTTTCATCAATTCTAAATCCCCGAAATAGTATTCCCCTTACATTAGTCTCGCTTACCTCAAGCTCATTTATATTCACAAATTTCACACCTACTTCATTAGCCTTGATAATCATGCCCCACAGCTTCTCCTCCTCTCCTGGTATTGCTGGAACCTCTATACCCACATCCATTGGCGTTTCCCTAGTCACGAACTCCACTAATTTCCATAGAGAGTTGTTAACTATGTGAAACCTTATCTCATCTAGTCCTATACTGCTTAGATACTTTACAGCTTCTCTAGATGCGCCAAGACCAGATGTATAGAGATGTATATGGAAAGAGGGGCCATGCACTTCTTTCAAAAGCTTTATCACCTTCGTTGTTAGGTCGTATCTTTGGAAAGGCTCTCCACCTGTTATTGAAACCCCCTCTGCTCTGACAAGAGCTATCTCATCAAGTATTTCTCCAAGTCTTGTAATTCTTTCTTCATCTGTATAAAATGCTCCAACAAACCTCCTCTCTCTGCTTATAGGACAGTAATAGCAATCCAGACCACAGATCCCTGTAATGAATATCACTACTTTCGCACCTTTCATACATAGTTTGCAGCCCTTTGCCAGCTCTCCATACCAGTAACCCACAATATCATTTCCCACTATACTATGTGCAAAGGTCATACCTCTGCAACCTCTCTCTAAACACCTTATTCTCATTACAAAGCCTTCTCACAAACATCTCAGTATCCATGTTTATAGACACCTCCTGCTCGATGAAAAGCCCTGTATGTCCTTCTCTAGCTCTCCTCATTAACGCCTCTACCCTATCCCTTACAACGGCTAGAGATACCTTGAGCTTTCTAGCCACATAGTGCTCATTACCTATTACAGGCGTTTCTATGTGACCATAGCTTGTAGGTTCTATAAGCATGAGCTTCTTATTTACTCCAGAAACCCTCAAATTTTCGATTAACTCCTTCAGCTCAATCATGCCACTAAATCTGTAAAACTCTATCTCTATGGAATTCAGCTCAGCAAGTGGATTGGATACTGCAAGCTCTTTGCGTGAATCAAGGTATATATAGATTTTTGGTGTGTGTATAGGTGTTGGCATAACGATTACTTTGCTATATATGCTATAACCACTCCTCTCTAGACAAAGCTCAAGTAAGCCTGGTGAATAGGGTTTGAGTAGAGATACATCAATATCGCTATCCTCCTCAACATCACCTCTAGCAATGCTTCCATGCACTACAGCATTAACAATGCCACAACGCTTTAAAGTAAGCATGAGTCTTAGAGCCGACTCCCTCTTACGCCTTAGCAATGCCCATTTCTCATCATCATAAACAATCTTCTTTACATAACCTTCAAATATCGTCATGTTGTTCTCATATTCAATAGTGTCTAAAGTTTAAAATAAGCTTAAGATACCACTCGTTCTGTAAGGCACTGAGTTTGAGGTATAAGGTGTGTAATTGAAGTGCAGCAGTTCATACTGCTATACATGTTAGCCCTCTGGACACTATTCTTCACTTTTCTCTCGATAATATTTGGGAATAGAGAGTTTAAACTTGGATTTGCAAAGCTCAAATTCTTTGTAGGAGGAATGTTACTATACATTGGAAGAGAAGTCAAACCTGTGCAAAGAAAGATAACAAGATCTCATAAGGTCATGAGAATTGTATACATATTTGCGATGTTTTTAGGCATGGCACTCTTTTACATAATTTTTATACCAAGCTTTTTCAACATGATTAAAGGCTTTATAGCTTTTTCCAGAGGTGTTGCCGCACCACCACAGCCAGTAGCTGTTCCAGTGCCTCTTCTGTTTACCATAACATCAATAGTAAAATACTTAATCATCTCTATATCCATAGGGGCAGCTGTTCACGAGTTTGCACATGCGGTAGTGGCTATACGTGAAGGTGTAGGTGTTAGGAATTGGGGTATAGGATGCCTATTTCTAATTCCTTTAGCATTTGTGGAACTAGATGATGATCTCTTCAAAAATGCTTCTTCAGTTTCCAAGGCCTCAATAGCTTCTGCAGGTCCCTTTGCCAATGCGTTAGTAGCAATAGTAGCACAGCTGCTAATCATCTTCATACTATTTTCAGGTGTTACACTTTCTACAGCTGTTGAGGTTGTGAATGTCGATTGCAGTATATGCAATGTGTTGCAATGCCCTGGAGAGAGGTTGGGGCTACAAAGTGGTGACATAATATATGCTGTTAATGGCACTGCAGTGAGAAGCGTTAGTGATATAGCCAAAATATTGAATGCAACAAAGTTAGGGAATGCAGTGATGTTAACAGTGTGTAGAAGTGGTGTGTGCTTTGATAAAAACGTTGTGCTAGATTCTTATAATGTTGAGTATATGAGTAGATATGGCTTGGCAAAACCCTGTTTAGGCATAGGTATGCAAGACACTATTATTCTACTGAGAGGTGATAAACCTTACAGCAGCCTCTTCATTCAGGAGCTATTGCAGTACCTGAACTTCATATTTGTTGTCAATCTCAGTCTCTTCATATTTAACGCTATACCCCTTTTCATAACAGATGGCACAATATTTCTGAGCTCCATAGCTGTGAAGAAGGGCTTTATAGGTAAACTTGTAGAGGTTAAGATGCTAGACAAAATAAATGCAGCAATAATTCTCATTGCTATTGGTATGTCAACATATCTCTTTCTCGGTGTTTAGAGTGATAGTGATTAGAAGGGCTGTAAAGGATGATATTAGGAGTGTTTATGAACTTGAGAAGAGATGTTTTAAGGATCCTTATCCAGAGGTTGTGCTTCTAATGCTTTATCAGCTCTATCCAGAGCTCTTTTTCGTAGCTGAGAATGGTATTGAGAAAAATATTGTTGGTTACGTTTCTGGCATGATTAGAATGGATGGTTTTGGCCATATAGCTTCTATATGTGTTGATGAGAAGTATAGGAGGAGAGGTATTGGGAGGAGATTAATGGAAACAATTGAGAGCGCCATGCGCACAATTTTCAAGGTCTGTAACTTCAGACTCGAGGTTAGGGTGAGTAATGAACCCGCAATAAAGTTGTATGAATCCCTAGGCTATAGAATCATCTCTAGGTTAAAAGGATACTATCTTGATGGTGAAGACGGGTATCTGATGACCAAGACCATTTGTTGACCAGCCTTGATTCAATGTCAACTGGGTAAAGTTTAAATAATATCTCAGCACTTTTGATGCATTGGTGAAAAAGTCGTGTTTACGTTAAAATATAGCATGACACTATTGCACTTTGGAGTTAATGCCTTGGAGAAGGCAAAGGATTTTGTTAACGGATGTGAGAGAATTGTTATAGCAACTGGAAAAACCTCAGCCCGCATTTCTGGAGCTCTCGATGATGTTGAGAAGCTTTTGAAGGGATTTGGAGTAAGTTATGTGGTTTATGACAATATTTCGCCAAATCCGTGGGCTAGCCAGGTAGAGGGCTTAGCGAAGGTCATATGGAATGAGGGGGCAGATGCCATCATAGCTATTGGAGGTGGAAGTATTATAGATACTGCGAAAGTGGCTAGTGTAATAGCATTGAGTGGCGGTACTGTGAGGGATTATGCAAGGGGTAGGAAGCCTAAGAGAAGTCTTCCACTATTAGCTATAAATCTAACTCATGGCACAGGTACAGAGGTTGATAGATATGCTGTTGTTACTTTAGATGAAGAGAAGGAGAAGCATGGACTTGGTCTAAAGTATCCAGAGGTCTCTGTAGATGATCCGAGATATACACTTACGTTAGATAAGAGGCAAACAATTTACACTTCAATAGATGCCTTTTACCACTCTTACGAAGCTGCAACATCAAAAGTGAGCACACTCTTCGCTGAGACCATGGCTAAGGAAGCTGTATTCATCATAGTTAACTATCTACCAAACCTTGTAAATAATTTGAAAAGCTTAGAGCTAAGAGAGAAACTTCTCTACGCCTCTATGCTAGCCGGTATAGCAATAGATTCTGCATCTACGCATATAATACATGCAATAGAGCATGCGATTAGCGGATTACAACCGAAACTCGCTCATGGTTGTGGACTAGCTCTACTGGGACCCAAAGGGATTTACTACACGCACAAAGCTGCACCTGAAAGCTCAGCACTAATACTAAGGCTTCTCGATCCAACAATAAAGCCTGTGTCTGAGGATGCTGAAAAAGCGCAGAAAGCTGTAGAGAAATTCCAAAGTGAAATAGGCTTTGCTGAAAGACTTGGGGACTATGGCTTCACAGAAAAAGATTTAGAGACCATCGCTGAATACACTATGAAGAGATTGAGCTACTTACATGCTAATACACCCTTCCCAGTAACAGAAGAGATTGTAAAGAATATTGTGAAAAGCGCGCTTTGAAATAGAACTAATAATGTTGATGCAGCTAGAAATGCAGAGGTAATGATAATAGCTTTCCCAAAACTTAGTTTAAGTGAAGGTTTTTTATCTATTCTTGCTAAAACTTCTCATAGCGCCTAGAGCTAATTTCAAATTTGCTGTGAATGGTATTACGTTAGGGTATGGTATTTAGCATAGCCATGGATACACATGCGATATACCTATCTTCCTGAGGCAGTTTCGATGTTTATAGTGTAGGGAGGCTCATAATCTTCGTTTTATATGTTTTAATTGTTAATGATCTTTATATGCTTGCAAAGATCTGCTGCGTTGAAATATTTAACCTTGTTTGCAGAGAACTATTGTTGTGAAATTGGTGTATTAAGTATGCCTAAAGAAGCGCTTCTCTATAGAGTAATCGATGAGAGTAAGGGTCTTGTTGAGTGTACAGCGTGTCCTAGGAGATGTAAGCTTCTCGATAATCAGTATGGTTTTTGTGGCATTAGGTGGAACTTTGGTGGAAGGCTTTACCTTGTTTCACATGGTTTGGCTATAGCTGTTGCTATAGATCCTATTGAGAAAAAACCTCTATACCACTTTAACCCAGGTTCTATGGTGTTCTCCATGTCTACTACTGGTTGTAGCTGGGGATGTGTTTTTTGCCAGAATTGGGATATTAGCCAGAGAAGGGTTATAGCTGGTTGGAGGCTTTCACCAGAACTAGCTGTAAAGCTTGCTACAGCCTTTGGTGCGCAAGGAATTACCTATACCTATAATGAGCCTGTGGTGTTTCTGGAATATGCTTATGATGTTGGGGTACTTGCTAAGAGACATGGTCTGTTTAATACTATGGTTACAAATGGTTATATGACAGACGAGTCTGTAGAGCTTGTGTCGAAGTTTGTGGATGCTGTTACGGTTGATCTGAAGGGTAATGGAGATAAGGATTTTGCGAGGAAATTCAGCCTGGTTCCAGATGTAGAGCCTGTGTTTCAATCTATGGTAGAGTTAAGGAAGAGAGGTATGTTTGTCGAGGTTACAGATCTTGTTGTGCCAAGGTATGGCGATGATATTGAAAAGGCTAGGAAGCTGGCTAGGTGGGTTGTAGAGAACCTAGGTCCTGAAACCCCAGTACATTTTCTGCGATTTCACCCTGATTACAAATTGCTTGACCTCCCCTCAACTCCTGTAGCTATGCTTGAAAGGCATGCTAAGGTTGCTGTGGAAGAGGGGTTGAAATATGTTTACCTAGGAAATGTTCCAGGGCATAAGCTAGAGAATACATATTGCCCCAACTGTGGCAGGGTTTTGATAAAGAGAATGGGCTTTGACATACTTGAAGTGAGCCTTACTGAGGACATGAGGTGCCCCTACTGCGGATACAAGGTGAATATAGCCGGCAAAGTACACCCTACATACAAACTTGAGAGATTTGCCTACATTCCACTAGAAGCATTTACAGAGTTTGTACATGTTAAGCAGGATAGGGTAAGAGAGTTTACAACTGAAAGCCCTGCTCTTTAAGGTGGAAGATGAATGGAAAAGCTTATAAGAAAGAAAAGTTCTCTGAGCTATTGGCGATGATAAACTGTTTATCCATAGCCCTAAGTACGATGGATAGGGGTAGGGCTGGGGATCTGGCCTGGGATTGAACCCTCAGGAAGAGGAAATGCGATTTCAAACCTCTCCACCTTAGCGAGAACCCTCACCTTCCAGGGTGGGGAGGAGGTCAGCTTGGAAGAAACCTGGTGATTGTGAAATGATGGAT
Organism: Ignisphaera sp.; assembly: GCA_028275825.1. Classification (GTDB taxonomy): domain Archaea; phylum Thermoproteota; class Thermoprotei_A; order Sulfolobales; family Ignisphaeraceae; genus Ignisphaera. The sequence goes on from JAPWTX010000024.1 coordinate 27,392, forward strand.
GCAATACCATTTGTAGATTCTCACATACATCTTTACGAGTTTAGTGTTACTGATTTGAGGAAACTTTGTGAAAATGGCTATGTAATGCTAGCAGTTTCTGATGATATTCCCAGCAGTTTTAAAACAATTGAGATAGCTAAGAGATGTAGAGGAGTTGTTCCTGCTATTGGAATACATCCTTGGAGTATTAGAGGAGAGGTGGATGTGAAGCCCCTAACAGATGTAATCTATGGGGGTTCTGTGAGATTTTTAGGTGAGATAGGTCTTGACAAACTATTCACTCCAGAAACATTTGAAATTCAACTCAAAGTATTCAAGGAATTTGTAGAGCTTGCTGAGATCTATAAGCTGGGAATAAGCATTCATGCTCCAAATGCTTGGAAAGAGGTTTTAGGAGTTCTTAGGAAGAGTGGTGTTAGAGTGGCTATTTTTCACTGGTATACAGGTCCTATAGATTTGCTTAAAGAGGTTGTGGATGAGGGGTACTATGTTGGTGTAAATGTTGCTGCAAAGGTGCAGAAAAAACATGCTGAGGTTATTAGGGCTGTGCCTATGGAGAGACTTGTAACAGAATCTGATGGTCCTTACAAATATAAGGGCATGCTTTTGGAACCATCTCTACTGCCAGAACTTGTTAGTCTTATAGCAAATATTAAAGAGTTGAGCGAAGGCGATGTTAAGATGATTGTCTGGAGCAACTTTTCTAAAATTCTAAAAGCTGTTGGCGCATCTGTATAAGATTTCTATGCAAAATTTTTAGGAAGAAGTTGTGGAATTACTATACTAGTTTAGAGGGGTGCGTATAAATGCAAGCTTTCCACAATACCATAAATAGGATAAAATCGCTTACACTACCTGCAAATTACCCTGAAATTGATTTGATTAGAATGATAAATCATAAAACGTTTGAGAGCTGTATAAAGAATGAAATTAGATGTGCTATTGTCTCGCTAATGGCACGCGGAATCACGACAGCTAATGAAATTGCCTCCACTCTTGGAATTTCCAGGACAGCAATATACAGGCATTTAAATACCCTTAGAAAAAGTGGTGTTATTATGTATCACGATGGCAGGTTTTATGTTGCTGCACGACTTTTCCTAATATATGATGTTGAAGTAGATGAAAAAGGGCTTATAAACCTCATTATTTATCCAAATAAGGGTGGCTTCATAGATGAGATCATAGGCTTTGCCTTTATTAAAGGAGAGTATTGTAAGTGCGACATATGTATAGCTAGAGATAGATGTTTAAATGCTATAAAGAATCTTGCAAAGAAACTAGACGTAAAAATAAGATCTGAAGAGCCTTTAAGTGGGTTTAGGGAGATAGTTGAAGAGATAATTAGAAGGGATATTGTGAGAGTTATTAAGGAGGGTTACCTAATAGTGAAGATACCTGAAGAAGTTGGTGAGGAAGAGGAAGAAGTTAAAGTAAACGATTAGGGATCACATTAAAATGAAGAAACTCATATTTAAACTACATTATGCAGGAAAAATACTCACAGGAGAAAAGATTACAACCATAAGACTTTCAACAAACTTGAAGGAAGATGATGTTGTAGAAGTATATGCAGGCCATGTAAGAATTGGGAAAGCAAAAATAAAAAAGGTGTATAGAAAGAAACTCAGCGAACTAACAGAAGAAGAGATAAAGGCAGATGGATTCAACTCAAGAGAAGATCTCCTAAAATCACTTGCCAAGATATATGGCAATAAGGTGATTTCCTCAAACCCCCAAGTCTATGTAATAGAATTCCAACTGGTATGAGAACAACACTCGATAAAATTATAAACCTTTAGTTTTAACTTACACTGAAGCGCAAAAGTAAACAAACACAACAGAGAAACAAAGAGCGGGGGTGCCCGAGCCAGGTCAAAGGGGTCGGGCTTAGGCCCCGATGGCGTAGGCCTGCGTGGGTTCAAATCCCACCCCCCGCACCAATGATTATCAACTCCTTGTTTAAGCTTCTCAAGCTCCACAACAAGCCTCTCCAGCTCATCGCATCTACCAATAAGCTTAGACCTCTTCTTCTTGGCTTCGGGGTCATACCACTCTTTGTAGAGATAGTAATATGTAGCATCCTTATACCCAACTTTCTTAACTCGATAGAACATCAATACTTTCACACCTGTTTAAGGCTGTAAATATTCATAAACCCTTTGCTACAATGCCTATGCTTGGCGTTGGGTGTGAGCAAGCCTAGCAGGCTATGAGCCCACACCTCCCCAAAGCTGGCATCTAGACTTGAAACCAAAATCATGATGTCATACCCATGAAGCTCCTGACTGGTGAGGAAGAGCCCCAGTGGGTGCAGAGACCTCGTCACTCATGACAGGAGCGGTAAGCCGCAGCGGGGTCTGCATCAGCTGTAATAACCTGTGATTAGCTGTAGATACTTGAGCTAATCATTTTCTATGACTACTAACACCTTAACCTTCTTCCCATGGAATTTCCTGAGCCTCTCCTGATAATCCTTTGGTGGGTATAGGACTATTCTGTTTCCAGAGTATTTCGATACTGATGCTTCAAAAATGTAGACAATGCTCATGAAACCACCAAAAATATAAAAACTAGAAAAGTTTATAAGTTCTGCTAACAGAAATTGGTTGTTGCTGATAGTCTATGAGCCTCTCTATGAGGGTTGGAGCAACAGCAAGAGTTGAGGCTGTTGCCCCCGAGGGAGGTGAGTCTATACTACTCCAATTCCTAAAATTGTATAGAGATGCAGTTCAATATATAGTCGATGGGATTTGGCTTTTAGATGATACCCCATCTGAAAAGAGTCTGCATAAAATGTTTTACAACGAGTTGAAGAGGCTTGGTTTTAGGGCTCATCATGTATCTGAAATCTATAAGAGGGCTAGAGAGGTTGTTGAGGGTGCT
>JAPWTX010000025.1 GCA_028275825.1 Ignisphaera sp.
TGCTAATATCAAGCAAAGCAATATCATTCACAGGTTTTGCATAGAGCCACCATAACCTAGACTTGATGAAGCTCTTTAATACCTCTTTACATCGCGACACTCTAATCACTATTGTAGCTCACTGTAGTAGTAGACAAATGTATTTTAGAGGATATATAATGGTTAAGCAGTTCACCGCCTAGTCCACGTTAATAAAACATACACCTCATCCCAAGCGTTCTATTCATAACAATGAATGTGGAAAGAGAGTTAAAAACGTAGATTATTCAAGTACACAAAGTTAAGGCAAAGTCTTCGACACAGACCTTATTGGAGCATTTAATATACTTATAACTCCAAGCTCAATGAGTAGGGGCTGTTTCGGTCTTCATAATTATTTGTAACACTTATTTTCATTGATGTTTAAGACTTAGAGTTAGGTTTATAAGTTGCTGTTGTTTATGAGCTTGGTTAGTGACCCCTGGTTTCCGAGACCCGCAGGGCTTTGAAGCCCCTGGTGACAGGGGCCGAGTTTCTGCGGTGAGGGGGCTTGGGGAGACTGTTGAGAAGTAGGTGGTGGAGAGCCTGAAACAAGCAAATGTGAAGGACAATGAACCGCTATCTACCGAGAAACGGTAGCAGGTCAGAGACCCAGCCCGGAGCTAAATTTCAGAAAAGGTTTATCCTGAATCTCTCTGTCTTCATAGGAACCCTTCAAGTGGGGAGGAGATCAGAATCCTTTAGAAATGTCTAGCATACCTCCCTTTCTACTCACAACAATGTCAAAGACAACTTCTGCTGTTGCTTGCATACTGTAGCACATTACCATGAATTTTTCGAAGAAGGATTTTATATGTAGGTATTCATCTGTCGACTTGTAAATGGGTATCGCCTCAGCTTCTAGTCTGCTGACGAATTTCATTGCTTCTGTAGCCAGGTCTGCTGCTCTACTGGCTATATATGGATCTTCTCTTACTATAGCTTGAAGCACTATGTCTAATGTGTATTCTAAATGCATTTTCAATTCCTCTAGTCTTTCACTAATAATAGATTTTGCAACATCTATTAAACCACTTTTTTCACTTAATATTAAAGCAGATTGCGCTAGTGCATCGCCAATGTCTTCTAATGTTGTTATCAAAACCCGGTACTCTGTGATGAACTGCGAACCTTTTTGCATGTTGAGTACATAAACATATCTTATTGCAAGGGCGTGTACTCTATCCATTTCAAATTCAAGTTCTGTTACCTCCTTGAGATGCTCTAGCGAACCCTCCTTTATTGATGCTATTAGGTGTTCTAACATGCTCTTTATTGTTGATACCATTCTCTGCACTAAACTATCAACACTATACCTCTCCGTGTCAACGAAGTTCTGTATAACAATTCTGTTACCAGCTTGCTCAATGATCTCAGAACCTATTAACATCCTCACCATAGCCCTTATACTGGATATCAACTGTGGAGGTAGAAATTCATCAGAACACTCAATAGCAATCTTATCATAGCCTACTATGTATAGCGTATAAATGGTTCTCTGAAGCAGCGCTTCGCTAGTGTTTTTTGAGACAATGATCTTTGCCTCTCTCTCTCTAACACCTTTTTCAGCAAGCTTCTGTGGAACAATGATTAAGGACCCATCATCTCTAACTTCCATTACAACTAGATCAGAAGGTCTTAGATCTACAAACTTAACCCATTCCGAAGGGAGAGACACCATAAGGGTTGATTTTCCGAATTTCTGAACTTTTCTAGTTTCAACAACTTTTGACATACTCATACAACTCTATACCCTATCTTTATAGGGCTTAACAGGTTTAAAAACATTTATAGAAAACGTAAATATAAATTTAAGAAGATATGACACAATTTATTCCTGGATAATTTTTGTTATATCTGGTATCCCTATCTCTATCACCCTACCATTCCTTATTCTAACAATAATATTGTTTTCCAAAAGCATAGCCTTATCTGCCTCCCCCTCATCTATTATTATATGTAAAGTATCTGTCACACTATTATATATGATCTTAGCATTTCCAAGACTCTTTAAATCAACCACATATTCTTCATTACCTTCATCCATAAGCTTTACCCCACTCATGCACTATAGCATCAGCTCAACTGAGCTTATAAACTCTGTAAGCATATGCAATTTAACCACAAATCCGAGCTCGATTTGAATGTCAAATCCCGAATCCTCAACTAAGGTAAAAGATCTAAAACCAGGAATGGAAAACGTAACAGTTGATGTAAGAGTTCTGGAAAACTATGGTACAAGAACAATAGAGACAAAAGCTGGCATGAGAACACTCGGAGAATACTTGGTAGGAGACGATAGTGGAAGAGTAAAGCTTGTTGTATGGGGTCAAAAAGCATCTTCGCTTAACGCAGGTGATGTTGTGGAGATCAAAAATGCTTGGGTAACAGCATTTAAAGGAGAAGTGCAGTTGAATGCAGGTAAAAACAGCGAATTCACGAAGTTAAATGATGATGCTGTACCTGCTGCAGATAAAATACCTGAAGAAATGCCGAAATCGGAGGGTGGAGCCCCGCCATCTAGACCAAGGTTTGGCAGGGGCGCACCTAGAGGTAGGGGAAGAGGTAGAAGGTGATAGACTTGACATCAACAGATGCACAACAACGACCCAGATGGAATGAGATATACAGAAAGAAAGGTGTTGAGGTAGGTGTTGACAAAGGAGACTTCATTGTAGCAGCAGATGAAGAAAAAGCATATGCACTGGCTCCCGCTGTATACTATATATGGAACATGTGCAACGGAGAAACAACTGTAGGAAGAATAGTTGAAAGTCTTGCTGAAAACATTGAAGAAGAAATAGACATGGATACGCTATATAATGCTGTAACTGACATCATCGACAAGTTACTGGAGGTCAATCTATTAGAAAAAGCTTAGCAACATCACAAGCATTAAATATGTTATAGCAAAATATTATTTTTTGGCAAGTTTTGTTCTATATACTATAGCCTTAGCACTATTTACATCAAGTAAATGTGCAACTAATAAGGTAATTGGGTATATAAAATTCATTGCTTTGTTCAGATCCGTAAATGTTGTAATGAGTCCCTTACCAAACTTATATATGATGACATCTTCATTCACCATAGTTAAGTCCTCTAAATATACTCTACTCTTGTAGTCAAACCTAATGTTCATGACTTTCGCAATAATGTTTTCATATCTTAGGTTCGCAAGCAATCCTTTTGCTAGAGAGAAGAACAAAGTATTCTTTGTAGTTATCTGCAGAGCTCCTGCAACCTCTTTTGAGTACTTCTCTATCTCAGCCATTCCACCATCAATAATTAGTTTGAGTTCACTCCACTCACCATTAGTAACACATATATGTGGAATTCCTATAGCCTCATCGAGATCCATTTCGAAACCCATTTGCCTTGCCTTGCTACAGCGTGAAGTAGTTGAAGTATATGGTATTAACAACATTGCATCTCCCCAACAAGGTTCAGCAACTCTATATACTGTTGAAAAGAGTTCATCCACTGTTTGTTTATTATAGCAAAGAATTGCTGAGCCTGGACCTATGGCAAAGCCTCGAAGCTTACCACTAACCCTTGTCATCACTACCATGGGTTCTGTAGCTATATATACAGCTGTGGCATAAGCTGTGCTGAAAAGCCACTTAACAAACCTTTCCACACCAACCTCAATAGCATTCCTCGAATCTATCACTATACATTCTTCATCAATTCTCAATCAGCATCACATACCTTTCGCCATTGTCTGTTCTTTGAACTTTGTACTAAGTTTATAAAAGTTTATGTGTTTACCTCTTAACGAATAGTGGTCTATCGCCTCAAAGTTAAGTAATTTGCAAATGCTTGTAAGCATTATATTATGAGTAGTATTGATGATGAATGCCTACCAAGCATTTTGGCCTCCTCCCTACCTAAAGGGCAAGAGACTCTTAGACAACCCAAAAATTCCATTCAACTCTTAATGTCTATCCCTATCACTTCATATCTATTCATAGTTGCATTAAGGGACCTCCACCTAGTACACAAAGCTCTAAGATCGCTATGAGTCCATAGACAACTGTTAAGCTTGGCACAATGGAATTCTTATTTATCTTCAATTCACCTAGGCTTGGAGTAGAATTCTCACTATCTAAGAAGGCTCTGAAGATATAAATGAAATGAGATCAGAGTCCATAAGTCCAATTCCTAATCATCAATTTTGAAATAGTTCAAGTTATTCCATTCCAAAACAATTATTAACACATGATTTCACAGCTAAAGGTCTTACTCTTCACAATGGAGAAGAGATTAGAATCATTATTTCAATTCTAAAACTGTGTAGACAATATTGAGAAGCAAACGAAAAGACGAACCATAAGGAAGGTTCTTCGCTAGAGTTAAGAGCGCATTATCTCTGTGAAGGCTCTTTTTCCCATAGTGATATCATTCTTGTCCTCTTGATTTTTCTCATTTCTCTCTCTAAGTGTTTATATACTGTGGAGTGCTGTCTTCCCTCTATAAGTAGCAATATGGCGTCTCTAGCAGCATTTGCACTTTCATAGTCCCCTATTATAGCGACATAATCATCGTAAACAGAGATGTAGGTGTCAGTCATTTCTTCTATGTTTCTCCTCGCCTTTCCTTCTTCACCAATAATTCGACCCTTGATTCTCGTTAAGTGATTTTCATTAGGTCCAACATACTGCTTTAAATCTATAACTATAAGTACCTGATCCTCATCGAGAAGCCTAAATGCGCGTTCAACTGAAAAGCCATAGCCTATAGCCATGACAACATCTCTTGCCTTCATCAAATCTACAGCTCTTGTCTGAGGACCTTGAGGCTCTATAACAACAGCGCCATTTACTTCATCTACAGCTATTCTTGTTTGGGTTTCATGCATTAATCGTTTTAGAGCATCACCATTTTTACCTATGAGCACACCAACTCTCTCTAGAGGTACTTTGACATAAAATCTTGTGACTCCTGGAACTAAGTGTCCTTGTGCATATGCAGTAGTAATGGTATTGGCAGATTTACTTGTTTTTGTAGGGAAACTAGGTGAGGCACTTTGCGAAGAGTCTTCAGTATACTTTTCGTTACGCACTTTAATACGCCAAAGCCTTTTTAAGACTAACAGCATTTTAAGCATATTTACTTGCATAACATGCAAAGCCGTATCAATTACTCTTCATATTCTTCGATAACTGCTTGTAACTGAGATTCGTTCTTGTTTAAAATACTGTAGTATATTTTATCGACAGAGGGTGTTTTTAATCTAAGTTCTTCTCTAAAGAATTTAACAATGTTGCTGATATCCCTATAGAGAAACATATGGGAATTAGGGTGTTCTAACTTTACAGCCTGGCTCACATCAATTATGTAAATCTTGCCGTTGTTTACCATTACATTATACTCACTCAAATCTCCGTGGACAAGCCCCGCATACCAGTACATCTTGTAAATACTGTTTACAATCTCTTTGAAGATCTGCTGAGAAAACTCGCTGCTTAGAAGTCCTGCATCAGCCATCTCTTTAAGTAGAGGTGCTCTTACACCATTCTCACCTATAAACTCCATCACTAAAATATTTCTGTAAACGCATATAGGTTTTGGCACAGAAATAGTGGCTTCATACATTCTTTTCAGATTTGAAAATTCCTTTCTTGCCCACACAGACATGAGTTTATGAGTTGGTAAAGAAAGTATCCACTCATATCTTGGATCCCCCTTTATATACTTCCAAATACCCTTTTTAAATTCAGCAGTAGCAGTAAAGTATATCTTTACGGCAACATCCTCATCATTTTTACTCTTTGCTAAATACACCCTGGCTTCCTTACCAGCAGATACCACGCCACTAAGTTTAGATATACACCCCCTCTGCTTAAGCACAAGCAAAGCTAAAACAGTAGCTTTATCAAAAACCTCTTCAACAGTTTCAAAAAGATCCTCATCCTTAATTCTGGACTCCTTTAGCATCTTTCTAAGTTCTCTGTCAATATCCCTTTCAATATCTTTCATATCCCTCAACTGATAATTGAAGCCATTAGATTGAACATCATGAGAAACAAGTGCCACACATTTTTGCTCTGACTTTAGAGAAGCATTAAATGCACAGGTCATGACTAGGTTTTAAGTTTTACCCTCTATGAACTCTTTCGTTATTAAATTCATTGACACAAGCCTCTTAACCTCATCCTTGCTGTATTTATGCATAATATCGCCTTTTGTTTGTTGAAAATCCCAAGGCTCAACAAGCACCACATCACCACTATTGAACCACACCCTCCTTCGAAACTTTCCAGGTATTCTACATATTCTTGAAATACCATCTGTACACCTAACTCTCAGAAAATCCGCACCAATGGTTTCATCTACAACGCACAAAACCTGGTTTCCACTTGGTAACAATAATTCTTTTGAAACAGCGCTTTCAATTTTTTTATCTTTTGGTATAGATTCTCACCCTCTTCTTTGCACAACAGTAGATACTTTATACAGAACTTAATAAGTCTAAATACTTTTCCTCACTCTATACTTTGATAAGTTCCTTGAGATTTCATCAATATGCACCCTGCTTATACCGCCACTGCTATCTCTTAAATTGAGCCAAGATCCATCAAAAGATACTACAGTGTAGGGAATACCATTAACAACGATATAGTCCCCTGATTTAAAGTTCAGTATTCTGATGGATATATAAAACCTTGAGACTCTTAGTCCATTTGAAGTTCTTCTGGTATCGCCATAGGATTCCATAACCCTTACTGCTTGCCACTTTCTCTTAGCTGCTTCGGCAATGCGCTTTGCTAGCGAAGCGTCAAGCAGCATTATATCGTAGCCATTTTTAACAGGCTTCACCTCCTTAATCCACAATTCAAACTCCTTAATTATACTATTTACAAACCTCTCTATTTCACTATCAGTATTTATGTACCTTAGCTGTACAACAGCATTGTAACTTCCACCAACAACTTTTTTGCAAAGTGGGCATAGAGAGGCTTTCCAAGATACGTTAACTGTAATTGCATGGGAAATTTTTGTTCCTCCAAGCTTTCCAAACAGGTTTATGGTAGCTGGGGAATCCTCGTAAGGTGTAAATGTGATTTCTATATCCTCCAGTATGAAGTCTTCAGAAGGCTTTAGCAACTCAATGAAAAAATCTTCGATAGTTTCTCTCAATTCCTCTGCATTTTGAACATATACCCACTTTCCATGAACCTTTATACCTCCACATACCTTGCAATACTCTAATTCTATGGAACTGGGCTTAGTTACAAGTCCTCTAATTTCTGTATAGCATTTTGGGCACAGACCTCTGATTATAGGTGTTGTTGCGGATTCCTCAATACCACAATTTACACAAAATCTCTTCAAACCTCAAAAACCTCCTTTACCATTTGTATATGTAGTTGTCCTTGAACACTGAGAGCGAATTCCTTTGATGCTAATCCCCTTTTCTCAAGCTCGCTCACAATTCTTTTACCTGAGATTACAGCCATGTCTGCGTTGTTAATAGCTTCAACCACTTCCTCTACATTTGCTCTTCTTCCTCCATAGAAATTTAGGGATATGTCAAGCACTATATCCCCCTCTCTATATACATGGCCAAAGATCTCTTCATCACACACTGCAACAATCTTCTTACCATCAATGTTATGTACTCTTAGAAGGTACATGCTCATTATAAACACCTAAACAGGTCTTACATAGGTTATTGCTCCACATGCTAGGCATCTAATGTACCATTTCTTCCCCTCTCTTACAAGCTCTGTATCGTAGCTTTTGCATGTGGAGCACTTGACATAGTTTTCAAGGAATCTTGCATAAAGATCTTGAACACTTTTTTCTGAAATCCGTTTGTATATAACCATATTGTTATCAGGTCTCAGTGCTCCTGGTGCTCCAAGTTCTTTGAGTAGAAACCTCATAACTACTCTTGGATCTCTTCTAAGTCTCTCACTAACAAGATTCAAGTTCTTTACAACGGTATGCTCTCCCTCATACTCTATTTCGAGTTGGGGTATATCATAAGCCTTTGTATCTCTTCTCCTCGGCAGTTTTTCAATTGCTCTATTTAACAGATAGTCATAGTTGTAAAGCATCAACATTTCATCATCTTTTAGCGACATCAACCCAGCACCTCTTACCACATAAAGCATTTGGTGCAAGTAGCTTATAACTTGATTTGTAACATCTATGCAGGTGGTGTGTGCGTGTCTAAGAGGATCTATATAGAGACCTATGGTTGTGCTCTCAACAAAGCTGATAGTGCCATAATGAAGACGCTTTTACTTGAAAAAGGCTATGAAATTGTGGAAAAACCTGAAGAAGCTGATGTAATAATCTTGAATACGTGTATTGTGAGGCATGACACTGAGGTCAGGATGCTGAAGAGAATTGAGGAACTGGGGAAACTTGGTAGAATGCTTATCGTTGCGGGATGTATGGCCAAGGCACTTCCAGCTAAAGTTAGAAAAGTATATCCACGTGTTTCTCTTGTAACGCCACAAGCTGTGTATAGAGTGGTTGAAGCTGTAGAAAGCTTGCAACCCACAGTTCTCCACAGTGAAGTTAAGGACTACGCTATTTTACCTAGGGTTGTTGATGGAGTGATAGCATCTATACCTGTTGCTGAGGGTTGTCTAGATAAATGTTCTTTTTGCATAGTAAAGATTGCAAGACCTCATTTAAAAAGTGTGCCAATTGAAAAAGTTATTGAAGCAGTTAAAGAGGTTTTGAAAAAAGGGGCTAGAGAAATTGAGATAACGGCTCAAGATCTTAGTGTCTATGGCTATGACATATATGGAAAGTATGCCTTGCCAGAGCTTTTCAATGCCATTCTGGAAATCGAGGGAGATTACATGATTAGGCTGGGGCAATTGAATCCAAGGTACATCATCAATTATTTAGATGAGCTCATAGAGGTATTGAAAAATCCTAAGGTTTACAAACATCTTCATATACCAGTGCAAAGTGGTGATAATAGAGTTTTAAAATTAATGAATAGAGGGTATAGTGTAGAGGACTTCATAGAGATAGTATCTGAAGTGAGAAGAAAGATAGAGGGAATACATATAGCTACAGATATAATAGTTGGGCATCCAGGAGAAGATGAAGAAGCTTTTGCAGCAAGTGTGAAGCTAATAGCTGAATACGGTATAGACAGAGTACATATAGCGAGATACTCTCCAAGACCCTTTACAAAGTCTTCGCTAATGCCACAGATACCAGACCCTATCAAAAAGATTCGTAGTAGCCATATAGAGAAAGTATATGAAGAAGTTGCGTTAAAGATAAATAGAGATTATATAGGGGCAAGAGCATTTACATGGATAACAGAAATGGATGTGGTTAGAGGTAGAGCTATTGGCAGGCTATTTAACTATAGACCAGTAGTATTAGATATAGGAAGCACTGCACTAGGTAAGAAAGCTCTTATTGAAATTATTGACGCTACTTTCTATGACTTGAGAGGTAGAGTGCTAGAGTTAGTAAATTGAAAGAGAAGCATTTACCAAGTTATGAAAGGTAAGAAGTCTCCAGCACTTAGGGAGCCACTATAATGAGAAACATAGCAAGAATCACTATTGTCGCTATTAATAATACTTCCAGAAGTTTTGGACGCTCTACCTTTACTCTAGGTGTTTGTGGCAATCCATAGAGGTATATCGCTTGAGCAACATCATTTGCAATCATAGTGGTGTGAATTATTAATGAATTAACAGCTTTGTACACTTTTCTCTTGCCAAACTTCATTAGTATTGCTATGTAGGCCTCTATATAGTTATTAAGTAAAAGTGGTAAAAAGGCTAAAGTTGCTGTAGTAAGGTTGGCTAGTCTACTCATGCCCATTTTTGTTAAAATCCACCTTAATTCCCTTAAACTCGTCCACTGAAAGAATAGTGAGATTGATAGAAAGAGAGTGACTAGGTTAACTGATGACAGAATTAATTCTTTTAGTGTTGGTGTAGGATACCCTAAAAACTTAGATATTGCTATCACGATAAAGCCTATAACTATAAAAATTAGGATTAGGGTCAACACCCTTAAAACCCTCTTCAAATTGCTACATATGGAAAGCAGTGTTAGAGCAAGGATGAATGTGTAGATTGTTGCAATGATTTTCTGTCCTTTAAAAAGTGTTTGAATTGTCATAGGAATCAACATCATTGCCATGGATATAGAAATCCTTGTATATAGTGAAAAACACTTACTTGAGCAAAGAGGTGTGAAAAGCTCAGCTAAATTCCTTGAGAAGCTCATGGCGGCATCAACCTGTAAGCAGCTTTATCAAACATGTGGGCATCTCTATAAGCAAGGGGACTTAACACACCATTGCTAAGCATGTAGACCCTTGCTTTTGGAAATAGTGATATGTAGTCTCTTGAGCTAAGAACAATTATCTTTGCTACTTCTGTAAACATTCTCAAGGTCTCTGCTAATGCTATGGCCTCAAGATATGTAGAGCCAGTGAATGGCTCATCAAGAAGTATTAAACCATCTCTGTTAATAGTATTGATGCTTAGAAGAGTGGCTAATCTTGTTACCTGCCCCCAGGAGAGGTGTAGGGGTAATCTATCTAAATCATCATAGCCAAATCTATTAAGAAGCTCAGAACATCTAGAAAAGCAATCTTCTCTAACTTTTCTATTGTTGCACAGCTCCTTAATCTCTTTTTTAATGCTTTCCTCAGTTAGAAATAGGTAGGGGATCTGAGGAATGTACATCACCTTGGAAAACCTTTTAACAGAGCCTTTAGTGGGTTTAAGAACTCCTGCTATAATTCTAAGCAAGGTAGATTTGCCAGCGCCATTAGAACCGTAGATCACTACCGTATCTCCTTGATACACCTTTAAATTTAAGTCTCTTAAAACCCACTGTTCTTTTCCATACTTAAACCACACATTGTCAAGTCTCAAAACTTCTCTATATGAATTACTCTGTGAAGTTTTGAGAGCTTGTATACCTTCAACAACTCTTCTGAAGTTTTGTCTTACTAGCTTGGTAACATCACTTTTATCAACTTTTGCAAGTGTGCCTTGCATTAATTTATACATGCTATTCACAAAGTTTAATAAGTGAAGAAACCTATGTTCCATAATAATTATGGTTTTCCCCATGTCATTCAGAATCTTCAATATGGCTTTAAACATCTCTACACCATTTACATCATCAAGCCACATTAACGGCTCATCGAAAATTAAAATAGTTGGATTGGGTATTAGCGCCTTGGCTATGGTAATTCTCTTTAGCTGGCCACCAGAAAGTGTTATTACAGGCCTATTCACAATATCCTCTATATCGAGTAACTTAACGACTTTTTCAACAATTTCTTCAGCTTCATTACCGTAGAACTTCTCAGCATAGCTTAGCATATCATCCAACGGTACAGGCTCTAAAAAGTGTGTATAGGGATCTTGATTAACAACTTGCACACATTTCTGAATATCATGAGTGCTTAATTCTTTAAGCTTTTTAAAGCATAGCTCTATTTCGCCCTGCACCTCAGCCCCAAATACAGCTTGCGCAACACCTGTTAAAGCCCTGATAAGAGATGTTTTACCACTCCCACTAGCACCAATAACTAATACTGTTTCCCTGTCCTCTACCTCGAAATCAAGAGACCTTAAGACCCAGTCACCCTGCATACTGACTCTATATCTAAGCCAAAGTCCCTTAACCTTCACAATAGGTTTTCTTGCATCATAGCCTTTCTGAAGCATTAGTCAAACCCTAGTCATGCATCGTTAAAAATATAAATGTGAAAACTTAAAAATCCAAAACTATCTCTCTAGAGAGCTAAGCGTTTCCCCGCTAACGGTACTCGATGTTATCTGTGAATAGCTGTGATTCCGTTAGTGGGGTTACACCTCTGCGCGGGTTCACCAGCATCACCCACACCCCATGGGTGTCTGTAGAGCCCAACGCCACAGAGCTTCCATCTGAATCTCTATATCAACTCAGTGCGGATCATCCAAGAAACTATAGTAAGTAGAGGTATTTAAACATTAACTCTAAGAGTCAAGTATCTACAAGGTATTCACAGATATTTAAAACTATCATCAGTTCTGTAACAGCCTCTATACAAGCTCTACAGAGAGCCCAAGGATCTTCGATGCATGCCCCTTACCGTTTCTCAGTAGATAGCGGTTCATAGCCTCTCACATCCATTGATTCCGGCTCTCCACCATTTACTTCTCAACGGTCTCCCCGGCCCCCTCACCACAGAGACTCACACCGCTAGTCGCCAGGAGCTTCAAAGCCCTGCGGGTCTTGGGAACTCGGAGGCACTAGCAAAGTGTATAAGCTACAGTAGCGTAAGTCTTCAGCATCAAGGGGTCTTAGACATTAATGAATGTGAGCACTACAAATGATTATGAAGACCAAAACAGCCCTCATCTATGTACACCTCAAAAACAAAAAGCCGTACTGTACACAAATATAAATTTATAGTACACATCATCACAACATTTTGTAGCTCTGAGTCTATGTGCTCAACTAATTTATGTATTTTGAGAATTTGTGGAGTCATGGAATGGTGTTGCACTTAACCTTTTAAGTTTATAAGTATGTTAATTGAAAAGTAAGCGCTGTGGTGTTAGGTTTTGAGTGTAAGTGTTCCTTTGCCTAAGAGGCTTGTTGATGCCTTGGAGGCTAACGGGTTAAGTGTTATTGATGCTATTCTTGCTGTTCTTGGTGATAAGCTCGATCCTGGAGCTGTTGCTGAGGCTAGAATTGAGCTTGCTGAAAAGTTTTTGGATGAGGCTAGAGAATACATAGCCAAGGGTGACGCTATTCAAGCATCTGAAAAGCTTTACAAAGTTGCAGAGGAGTGTGTAAAGGCTTTAGCCGAGGTTCTCAGGGTCCCTGAGGCTGAAGAGGCTTGGAAAAGCAGAAGATGGTACACATGGCTATTGGGAGGCGCTGCTAGGAGTATTGCTAATAAGCTTAACAAACCTGAAGTTGTTGAAGCTTGGGCACTAGCATACGACGTACATGTGTGGGGATTTCATGAAGCGAAGTACACAGTTGATAAGGTTTCTTGGGGATTGAAATACTTTGAAAAACTGCTTGACATTGCAAAGAGCATTATTAAGAATTTTCTGAAAAAGATGTGAAGAGGGTGCAAAGTTTAAGTTGTAAATAAAAGTGTGATTCGCTTTGGTATAGCCAAAAGCATAGGGTAAGTCATGTCTAGGTAGAGACGGAGGGGGTTCAGCTCTTATATAGATTTATGTTGCCTTATGGTCATAGCCTCATCTCCATTCCCCCGCACCGCTCCTTGGATCTGCATTCGCCTTGGGGGCTTTCAGAGCCACCCCCGGGGACCCCACACCTTGGGCTGCTGCCCTTGGGGAGAGCCCTCTATGGCTCTTCGCCCCTCACAGGGAACCTCATCAAGATGCCTAACAATGTCAAACCTTATGAATCTGTATGAAACTCAAAACAGTTGCAAAAGGCTTTAGTTAAGTGAGTTAAGGCAATTCTATTAAAACCTTTATGATGTTGTGAAAAGCTTATATAGTGTACCTATTACTATATTTGGTGTACTATTGAATATGGGTCAAAGTTACATGCGCATTGGTAGTTCAAGTGCTGTGCTTAAGCAGTTCTTCTTTAAGCGGTTTCTACTCTTACTTTTCTTATTCTCATTGTTAATACCTGTATTTTTCTTGTCTATTGCTAGTGGTGCTTACAGTTTATCTCTAGGCGATGTTATTAGGTGTTTACTTGATCCTCGTGGCGAAAACCCTAGTGGCATTGCGCATACTATTGTGTGGTTCTACAGAGTTCCAAGAACTATTGGAGCTTTGATTGCTGGTGCTGTTCTTGCTGTTGCTGGTGCTCTGATTCAGGGTATTACTAGAAACCCCCTAGCATCGCCATTCACTCTTGGCATAAGCTCTGCTGCAAGTTTTGGAGCAGGGCTTGTCATTGTCCTGGGACTCAAACTGGCCTTGGTTTCACGCGAGTTTTTAGTAACTTCATCAGGCTATGTAGTTGTTGCCTTAACTGCTTGGACAATATGCTTCTTACACACGCTACTCATTCTAATGCTGGTGTACGTCAAGGGCTTCTCCCCAGAGTCAATAGTTTTAGCCGGTATTGCTATGACATATGTTTATTCAGCTGGAATAACATTTTTACAATACTTTGCTGGCGAGTACCAGCTTAGAGAATATGTTTACTGGATTATGGGTGACATTACAAGGGTTGACTGGGGTAGGCTCTGGGTGTTGGTAGCGGCACTACTTGTTACAGCGGTTTCAGCACCATTCTTTGCATGGAGTCTCAACACCTTGGCTTTAGGCGACGATGTTGCTAAGAGCCTTGGTGTTGACCCGAGGAGAGTGAGGTTTGCAATAGCATTGATAGCTTCAATAGCTACGGCCACAGTCATTAGCGTCACGGGCCCGATAGCATTTGTGTGCCTTATGGCGCCACACATAGCGAGGCTGATAACAGGCTCTGACAATAGGTACCTACTCCCAGCGTCAATAGCTGTAGGAGCAGCAATACTAACACTATCAGATGTTGTCGCAAGAATTGCTTTGAAGCCTGTTGAGCTTCCTGTGGGAGCTGTTACAAGTGCTCTTGGAGCAGCTTTCTTCATATCTCTATACATGGGCAGAAGGAGGCAGGTGGTGATGGAGTGAGCAACACAGCTAGGCTTAGAATACTAGGCATAGATGTGTACTATGATGGCTACAGGGCGTTAAGCAATGTTGAGTTTGAGGCTTGTCCAGGGGAGCTCATAGCTCTTCTAGGCCCTAACGGATCGGGAAAAACAACATTTTTAAAAACCATAGCGAGGGTTTTGAAGCCGAGGAAGGGGGTTATATACATTGACAGTAGAAAAGCTGATGAGCTAAATGACAATGAATATGCAAAGATTATTGGATTCCTTCCACCATCAGACACCTCAGCCATTATAAGAGTTCCGATAAAAGTTGTTGAGGTTGTTGCAATTGGTAGAAAGCCTCACGTTACCTGGAGCTTGACAAAAGCTGATTTGGAGAAGATTTGGAGTGCCATGAGAATAGCGAGAGTTGATGTCTTTGCATTTAGAGATGTTAATGAGCTTAGTAGTGGTGAGAGGCAGAGGGTTATGCTAGCTAGAGTGCTTGCTCAAGAACCTGAAGTGCTTTTGCTAGACGAGCCTGTTTCTCACCTTGACCCAAGGTACCAGGTGTTCATGCTAAAGCTAATTAGAAGCTTGACAAAGGATAGAAAGCTTGTGACAATAGCATCTCTACACGACATAAACCTAGCGCTAAGATTTTCTGACAAAGTCATTTTAATGAAGAATGGGAGAGTATTTGCCATGGGGACGCCAGAGGAGGTGATAACAGCGGAGAACATTAGTGAAGTTTACGGCGTAAAAGCCGTTGTTATTAGAAACCCACATCCAGTGGTGTTGATAGAGGATGTGATTGAGGATGAACCCCCATGAACAAACACATAAAATTATCTATTATCCTAGGTTACGGAGGGTCACATATACATATATTTAGAGAGGCTCTACCTGAAGTCGCTAAGAGGTTTAGAGTTGAATACATTGTTACAACTGATGAGAAGAGCCCGCACTATGTAGAATTCATTAGGAGTTCTAATGCCATACTGATATATGCTCACGAACTTCCAGCAGAAGTTGTTGAAGCTATTAGGAGTAGCAATGCCAGGGTTGTTCTAAGTTTTACAGAGTACTTCCAGGAGCTGTCAAGAGGCGTAGCTATACTTCCTGATGCGTGGAAATACTTTAAACTTGGCGGAAGAGAGAACATAAAGTCGCTTATAGAGCTAATACTGAAGCACCTTGGGCTACCAGCTGAGCCTTCACCACCAGTTGAAATACCGTGGCATGGAATATGGCACCCAAGGCTAGGCGTATTCACAACTACAAGAGAGTACTTAAATAAATACCCCTATGCAAACAACCCCCTTGTTGCCATACTCTTCTACCGTAGCCAGTGGCTCACAGGTAATGTTAGCTATGTAGAGGCTTTGGTAAATGCCTTGGAGTCTGAAGGTCTTGGAGCACTACCTATGTTTGTCTACGGCTTTAAAGACTATATGCTGAACACGCCAACAATTGAGGATTCTATAAGAGAGTTCCTGATAGTTGATGGAAAGCCCGTTATCGACGCTGCCATCGTATTAACATCATTTTTTGTACTAAATCATGGCAAGTGGCATGCTGAAGAGAGTAAAAAGAGCTTTGCTGTTGTTAGAGGGGTAGAGCTTTTAAAGAGCCTTGGAGTACCCATTATAAAGCCCATACTTGAGCACTATCAAAGCACTAGTGAGTGGCTTGCAAACCCCGCTGGTGTATCGCCATTTACACAGGTGTATCATGTGATTATGCCTGAAGTTGATGGAGCTGTAGAGCCGATATTCATTGCTGGTGCTAAGAAGCTTGAGGACGGCTCAAAGGTTTACGAGCCTTTTAATGAGCATGTAAGGCTAATTGCTAGAAGGGTTAGGAAGTGGGTAGAGCTTAGGCGTAGTAAGCCAAGTGAGAGGAGAATAGCCATCGTGTTGAACAACCCTCCATGCAGAGGTGTAGAGGCATCGATAGGTGTTGGCTATGGGCTTGACGTACCTGAGACCCTCGTTAGAATTCTCCATAGGCTTGCTGAACTCGGCTATAATGTTAGTGACTCATCTAAGCTTCCTAAGAGCGGTAAGGAGCTCATGAGTCTCTTTTTTGAGAAGAGGGCTACTAGTGAGTTTAGGTGGACTAGTGTTGAGGATATTGTCAAGAGGGGTGGGTATGTGGATATGGTACCACTAGAGCTATACATGCAGTGGTTTAATGAGCTTCCAAAAGAAGTTAGGAATGAGATGGTTAAGGAGTGGGGCAACCCTGAGGAGCTGGTAAGAGGAAGAGCAGAGAAGGTGTTTGCTGGAGGAGTTTATGAAGGGAAGTTTGTGGTGCCTGGACTGAGGTTTGGCAATGTAGTTATAATCCCGCAACCAAAATTCGGGTGTGTGGGTGCGGGTTGTGATGGAAGGATTTGTAAGATTTTACATAATCCAACAATACCACCGCCACACCAGTGGCTTGCTGTCTACAGGTGGATTACAAGGGTGTTCAAAGCACACCTAATTCTCCATGTGGGCACGCACGGCTACTTGGAGTTTAGGCCTGGTAAAGGCGTTGGTCTATCCCCCTGGTGCTGGCCCGAGATATCTATTGATGATGTGCCATTTCTATACATATACATAGTATCCAACCCGATGGAGGGTGTTATTGCGAAGAGAAGAGGCTATGCAACTATAGTTGACCACCTGTACCCGCCAATGATGGATGCTAGGGGCGGCTTGGAGGAGCTTGACAGGCTTGTTGAGGAGTATGAGAGGGTTATTAGGCTTGGCGAGCTTCACAGAGCAAAAGTTGTTTACAGTCAGCTTGTGTCTAAGGTTAAGGAGCTGGGGCTGTCAATAGATGTCAGCGAGCCTGAGGAAAAGGTTGTTGAGAGTGTTCACAGGTACCTTGACATGGTGAGGTCTAGCCAGGTTGAGGATGGGCTTCACATTTTCGGCAAAGCTGATTACGACTCAATGAAGCTTGCTAAAGCAGCTGCGACTGTTATGGAGTTTGACACGCCAAGCTGGAGGTCTATCTTAAGGGCTGTTGCTGCATATCTAGGGCTTGACTATGACGATATCATCTCTAACCCTGCAGGCTTCTACAAGCATCTAGGTGTGAGCAATAGAAAGGCTAGGGAGGTGCTAATGGAGATAGCTCAAAAGGCTTTAGAAAAGCTCTTTGCCATGGGGATCAGCGATGATACCCTCTCGTGGGATGTGCTTGAAAGTGTCTTGAAGGAGTCTATTTTTCAAGTCCTTGGCCCTAAAATTCTATCCGAGGCGGGGTGATGGGCTGTGGATCCAGATCCAAGAGCTAAAGATGTGAAATTACAGCAAATAGCTGTAATCGATGAGAAGCTGAAGCTGGAGGTGCTAGAAAGCTTCAAAACAGCGTTAAGGATAGCAAGGCTGTATAGAGAGTCTGGCGGAAAGGAGGCAGAGGCTCTACTTGAAGTCGGGTTTGAAGGCATGTATGTTGAGCCTGGTGCTAGTGGTGCTTTAACCCGTGGTAAGATTGAGGTTCTTCCAACTGGGAGGAACCTCTTTGCTGTAGACCCTACATCAATACCTACGAGAGCTGCTTGGGAAATTGGTGTTAAAACGGCTAAGCAGCTGCTTGAAAGAGTGAAGAAGGAGCTTGGCAGGTACCCGGAGTCTGTGGGTCAGGTTTTGTGGAGTATAGATGCTTATAAAGCTGATGGTGAGCAACTTGCAGAAATACTATACCTCATTGGTGCTAGGCCTGTGTGGGACTCTGCTGGTAGGGTTGTGGGTGTTGAGCTAATACCTCTTGAAGAGCTTGGCAGGCCTAGGATAGATGTAGTGGTTAGGATTAGCGGTATTGTGAGAGACACTTTGCCAAACTACATACACCTAATTGATGAAGCTGTTGAAAGGGCTGTTCTTGTTGACGAGCCTGAGGAAATGAATTACCCGAAGAAGCACTTCCTCGAGTACCTGAAGAAGCTTGTTGTGCAGGGACTGGGCTTTGAAGAGGCTAGGGAGCTCGCGAAGGCTAGGGTGTGGGCAGAGCCTCCGGGAGCCTATGGCGCTGGAGTAAACCTCCAGGTATTTGCATCTGCTTGGAAAAGTGATGAGGACTTGGCCAAGACATGGATTCACTGGAGCTCTCATGCCTACACCAGGAAGTTCTTTGGGAAGAGAGCACCCAATGCAATGGCTCTTCAGCTAGGCCATGTAGAGGCTGTTTTAAGGCATCACATAAGTGATGAGCATGATCTCACAAACTGTTGCTGCTACTTCGCGTTTCAAGGAGGCTTCCACGTGGCTGTAAAGACCGTTACTGGCAGAGACCCTGTAAACCTGTGGATTGACACAAGGGACGTGTTTAGAACCGAGGTTAGGAGTACTAAAGACGAGTTGCTGAGAATAGCGTATTCAAAGCTCTTAAACCCAGCATGGGTTGAGGAGATGAAGAGGCATGGTTATAGAGGCGCCTATGAGTTTATGAAGAAGCTTCAAAATCTCTACGGATGGCACGCAACAACGAGATTTGTGCCTGATGAGGTTTGGAATCAGCTTGCAGAGAAGTATGTTGTAGAGATGAAGGAGTGGTTCAAGGAGAATAACAGGTTTGCGCTAGAGGAAATTGCAAGGAGGTTTCTGGAAATGCATAGAAGAGGGCTGTGGAAGGCGCCTAGAGAGCTTATAGAGCAAATCGAGAGTATATACGCTGAGGTAGAGGCTCTGCTTGAAGGCGAGGTCTCTGGAGAGGCACAGATGGGTGAAGTATGGGTATATGCACCAGGTGATGTAAGCTCATGGAGTGAGAGAATGGAGGATGTCGAAAAGGCTCTCAACGTGGTGAAGAAGAAGTGACTCATCACCACGCAAAGATATACTTTCCGTTTAGTGCTATTGTTGGTATGGAGAACGCTAAGCTAGCACTAATGGTTAATGCTGTTAACCCCCTGATTGGAGGGGTTGTGCTTGCCGGGGATAAGGGCACTGGAAAGTCTACTTTAGTAAGGGCATTTGCTCAGGTATTGCCTGAGCAGCCTGTTGCCAAGGGCTGTTCATTTAACTGCAACCCCTTTAACCCTCTTGAGATGTGTGATTATCACTATGGGCTCTGGTCCAATGGGGATAAGATAGAGTATGAGCTTAGAAAGATACGCGTGGTAGACCTTCCACTAAACGCTACTCCCGATAGGGTTGCAGGCTCTATAGACATTGAGCAAACAATTAAGACTGGTAAAGTTGTGTTTAAGCCTGGTCTCCTAGCCGAAGCTAATAGAAACATTCTCTATATTGATGAGGTTAACCTGCTTGAAGACTATATAGCAGACCTCATTCTAGATGCAGCTGCCAGTGGCTGGAATGTTGTTGAGAGGGAAGGCATATCATTTAAACACCCAGCGAGGTTTGTTCTCGTAGGCTCCATGAACCCTGAAGAGGGTATGCTAAGACCACAGATACTGGATAGGTTTGGGCTTTACATACCAGTAGAAGCCTCTATGAGTCCTGAGGAAAGGGCTGAAATTGTTGAGAGAGTTGAGGAGTTTGCAAGAGATCCCGTGGCTTTCTACAAGAAGTGGGAGCCTGTTGAGAAGCAGGTTGAGGAGAGAATTGCTAGGGCTAGGGAGATAATAAGTAGCGTCGCTATGGACAGGGACTTGCTTAAACTTATAACAACAACTGTTGTTAAGCTTGGGATCAAGACTCACAGAGCTGAAATAGTGACTACTAGAACTGCAAAAGCCATTGCAGCTCTAGATGGAAGAACAAGAGTCAATTTAAATGATGTTCTAAAGGCTATGGAGCTTGCTTTGAGGCATAGGCTAAAGTCAAAGCCATTTGAAGAGCCTCAGAAGAGGTTTGAGGAAGTTGTAAAGGAGCTGACAGGTGAAAAGCCTGAGCAGAGAGAGGAGTTGAGCAAGGGTAGTGATAAAGGTGGGGCTCAGGGTAGTGGAGTTCCTGGGGTTATGGGTAGTGGGAGAAGCGATAGGGTTGAGACTTTGCTAAAAAACCTTAGTGAAACGCCTGTAAGCCTTGCTAAAGAGCCTTACAATGATGCTAACATGCAGAGCAACACGTTTAGCAGGAGTTCAAGAGAGTTTAAAACAACAGCTATAGCAAGTTTCAAAGGTGTTGCTATAGATGCCATACCACCTGCTAAGCAAATGCTTGTAGATGTGGACTTGCCTGCAAGCCTTAGAGCTTCTATAGCACTTAGTCCAATGCTTCCAATAGCCATTAGATCTTCTTGCATCCGGGTTAGGGTTAGGAAGGAGAGAATCCCAACTCTACACACAATACTTCTAGATGTGAGTGGAAGCATGCTGGTTGGAAAGAGGATTTCTGTGGCAAAGCACATTCTCAAAACATTTATGGAAGAAGCATATGTTAAAAGAACCTTTGTATCCCTCATAGCATTTAGAGGTGTAGATGTCATTGCTGTAGTTGAGCCCACTAGAAATTTGGAAATTGTTTTTAAGAGCTTAGAGGAGATACCTGTTGGAGGCTCTACACCATTTACAGCAGCCTTGCTAAAGGCTTTAAACTACTTCAAAACATTTAAGAGAGTGTTTAAAGAGCCTAAGATGGTTCTCCACATAATTTCTGATGGAGGAGCAAACGTATTTTTAACAAAAAGTCCTAGGAAGGAGTTTTTAGAACTTGCTGAAGAGTACAGGAGGCTAGGTGTAGAGGTAGTGGCGTACCACACAGCTTCAAGCACTATGGCTATTAGGCCTGACTACATGAAGTTATTTGTTGAGGCTGTTGGAGGGAGATACTACAAGGTATAGATAACAAACAGTGTCTATGCCAGGTTTTCAGACTATGCAAGAGACTCTTAGTGTAATTGCTGAGTGGCTGCAGGGCTGGTGGTATTATGTAGGTAGAATATTTGTGTCGTTTGTAGCAATAGCACTTATTACAATAATTGTCAGTGAGTACTTGTTTTCAGCAAGGCTCTTCTCAAGGCTTTTAAATGCACTTGCATCAATTCTGAGAATTGCTAGGCTTCCCATAGACTTTTCAACTCCACTACTATTTGGAGTTTTTGATAGTAGAGCTGAGCACTCCTTAATCTCATCAATGGTTAAAGAGTGTAGGGTTAGAGAGAATGAGGTTATCGCCTACAACCTCGTCTCAATGCCAATAACAGCTCCAAGGCTGGTAATACAGTATGTAGCACCTGTCGTCATATCTACTCTTAGGCTCACTCTAGGTATAACATATGTATGCCTCTCCCTAGCTTCAACACTTATAGCGTTCATAATGGGTTTAGCACTTTCGAGAATCACAATTAAAAGTGCTTCGCATCAGCAAGAAGGTAAAGCGACACAGATTGTTAATAGCTTTGCTAATAGGCAAAGGAGCTCACTAAGGAATGGTATTAGAAAGGCTTTGAGATATGTAAGGTCTGTAAGCCCAAGGTTTGTAATGATACTGACAACAATATTTGTTTTACTAAAGCTAGGCTGCTTCGAATACCTAAAATCATTTCTGATGTTAATAAAAAACATGCTTCCAATAAGCCCAGCAATACTAACAGTTGCAGCTACTTATGCAGTAACACCAATTGCCAGCTACCAACTTGCAGGCAGCATGCTATTAAAAGGGCTTTTAACAGTTAAAGAAATGCTAGTAGCACTCTTCCTAGGCAGGATATTCTTTGGAATAGTATCTGAGTACCCCAGACACTCATTCCCATTCTACGTATCTATATACCCTGTAAAACTAGCAGCTAAGCTAACAGCAACACTGCTGCTCTACACAATAGTTTCATCAATAGTAATGATAACTCTAATAACGCTCCTCTATCCCTAGTTCAACACACTTACACTATGTAAAAGATTGAAAACTGCTATCAACATCAGTAAGAGTGTGTAAAACAATTAAATAGGCTTTCTCAAAAGCAATGTAAATACCTCTATAAGGCTATTCTATGTTGAGAAGTGCTGTAAATGTTAAAGAGTTAAAAAGGGTAGAGGCTCAATGGTTAGGTTAGAATTTTTACATGAGAAAAATGTAATTGAATTGTAAAACAAGCCTTTACTGGAGATATTAATGCAATAGCTAGCTTCTTAGGTGAGTATCGCTGAGAATTAGCAGCTTAAACATTAAATAGTTACTTGTGTCCATAAGAATCCTTAACAGTATATCAAAATAGCAATTTTCATTGAGCATTTATGGTATAGCTTTCCGTATGTGTACTATAAATTTATATTTGTGTACAGTGCGGTTTTCTGTTTTTAAGGTGTACATAGATGAGAACTGTTCAGGTTTTGGCTATAGCAATGGTTTTAGTGGCTATTGTAACATTTTTCACCGGATACTATGTATCGCCTCCCAAGACCATAACTACTACACATACAGTTACTCAACTGCAAACAGTTGTGCAAACAGTTACACAAGCTATTACACCATCAACACTAACAGTGACTCAAACTATTGTTAAAGAGGTTTCTGAGCATGAGGTTAAATACCCAATAACAATAGTTGATTCAGCTGGAAGAACAGTAACAATAGAAAAAGAGCCACAAAGAGTTGTTGTAATAGCGTCAACACAGGCAATGGTCTTGTCAGCCCTTGGTGCTGGGGGTAAAATTGTTGGGGCATCTGATACTGTAACTAATAATCCTGTGCTTATGAGCATTTTGCAAAAGCAGGGGGCTGGAGAAGTTATCAATATAGGTTCATTTTCATCGCCTAGTCTTGAAGCTATTCTCAGTGCCAATCCAGATCTTGTAATATTTTATGCAAGTTTCTATAGAAATGTGTATGACTCTATAGCATCTAAGCTTCCGCCAAATGTTAAAGTTGTTTACTTTGACTGCTACATAGCTAGAACAATGTTTGATGAGATATACAAACTTGGGTTAATATTTAATAGAGTTGATAGAGCGCTGAAGCTAATATCGAAGTGGACTTCGAGACTTATCTACATTACCAGCAAGGCTATGGAGATTAGGCCTAGTGATAAGGCCAAGACATTCTTTGAAACATATACAGACCTTGCAACTGCTGGGCCTGGAAGTGGCTGGTATCTAGTGTTAGCCCTAGCCGGGGGCATAAATGTTTTTGGCGATGTTACGCAGCCATACCCAAAGGTTAGTCCTGAAGCTGTTATTGAGAGAAATCCTGATGTGATTATAAAGGTTGTGTCAAGCACGAGGTACGACCCCTGCAGAATGAATTCTACAAAGCCTCTGGATGAAACATACAACACCATTATCTCTAGACCAGGCTGGAGCACAATTTCAGCTGTAAAGAACAGCAGAGTATATGTATATACAACAGCATATCTAGATGGCCCTGGCTATGTAATACAAACAGCTCTAGTAGCCAAACTGCTCTACCCCGATGTATTTAAAGATGTTGATATTCAACAATGGATCTATGAATGGCTTAAAGACATAGGCTTGGAGAACCCTGAACAGATATGCAAATTACCATGGGCATACCCACCAACACCAGGTAAGTAATTCAACTCAATAAAACATAACATTTTTATTAACACCCTCTTAAATCTGGTGAGAAATTAATTACAGGCTTGCGCCAAGGCTTTTCAGCCCAACATTCACTCTTAACATAGCCTATACAAAGTTCCCGAGAACCTTTCTCAGCTATTATTACAGCCATAACAAGCTCAACTAATTTTAACACTTTCAATAATACCGAGATGTTCACTAAGTTCCGCAAAACCACTAGCAATTCCAACGCACTTTCTATCAACAACGAGAAATTACAGCTTATCAAAAACCTTACGGAGGCAACAGTACACATAGCACTGGTACCAACAAGAACCCTAACTTTAGTGCTCTTACCCGTAACTATATTTTTAATTACAGCCTCAGCTCGTACACAACTCGCTTTCGCTTACTGCGCTGTAAACTAATTAAAATATAAAGAGTTGAATACAAGTGCTCTGGGAGTTTTTACTACCGACAGCTGTAGGATGTGGTGGGGTTGAGCTGGTCTGCTAACTTAATGCGTGCTTAATGTATGTTATTTAGTTCTTGCTCTCCGCCGCCTCCAGGGTACACATTGTCTATTACAACTGTGTTGAATTCTGCTAGCAACTCCTTGACGTATGGCGGCACGGTTTTTAGAGAGGCTATTACTATGTGTTCTGGCTGATACAGCTCTCTATACGTAAATGCACTGCCCACTGCATTTAGTTCCCAAAACATGTGCTCAACATCCTTACACTCAACGGCCAACTTTATGAAAGGGTTGTGTAAAAATTCTTCACAGGTCTTAGCGAGTGGTGAACACTTTCTAACATCCCTAAAGCCCTTAATATCGTCAAGGTACTACATTAAGGAGGTTGAGAAGAGGCTTAGCGAGCTTGTAGCTACTAAGGTTTGCTAAGCTATATCAACCCTAACTTTTGTCAGGGATACTAAAACGCTGTTGTGAAACTGATAGTGCTCTTACTTTGTAATTGTAACGCGGGTTTTTATGGTAGTATTGAGGTGTTTAGGGTGCTTTTAATAATTGTGTTTGTAGCGAATATGACTAGTATTGTTGCTAGTAGTGCTAGTAGTACTCTCTGGCTCCTGGGGCTTAGCGCTCTTGACCCTCTTCCACTGAGCTCTGCTACTAGTGTTAGCCATGCGAAGTCTAGCCACATGTGAGCTGGGTAGATAATCGCTAGTGATGCTAGTCCAAGGCTCTGCACCTGTGCCACTAGTGCCATGCCTATGCTTAACCACCACAGAAGGAAGTAGGGGTTTAGGGCTGTGAATGTAAAGCCAAGTGCGAGAGGGTTCGTGGCTGTTCCCACGCCTACGGCATCAATGTTTACACCTCTATAAGCTTCTCTAAATAGGAGGTAGGCAAAGTAGAGAATCACAAGAGCACCTGCAACTGCTAAAAGCTGTGCTGCAACTCCAAGGAAACTTACTAATGCGTTAAACGCTAGTACAAGAATAACTAAGTAAGGGGTTCAGCTCTCATATAAGTTCATGTGGTTTGATGTTTTTCATAGCATCATCTCTTTTCCCCTGCACCCCGCTTGGGTTTTCATCGGGCTTGGGGGCGTTTGGGGCCACCCCAGGGACCCCACATCTTGGGTATTTAGACATGTACTTCTTGTATAGGTTTATTGTTGCTGTAACGTCTCTATCGCCTACGAAGCTGCATTTCCTACACTTTAGTATCCTATGCCTATATTCAGCTAGCTTCTTGCCGCATCTAGGGCACTTTGATGAAGTGCTCCTGGGGTTGATCTTAACTACCTCTATACCCCTCTCCCTAGCCTCGTACTCAATACAGAACTGTATCCTCCTATAGATCCATAGACCAAGCCTCTTATTAAATCTCTTACCCTTCTTGTTGTTCTCCCTAAGCTTATCTAAATCCTCTAAGGCGATTATTGAGCTGTGTTTTGATGCTAGCTCAGCTACTAAATCCCCCACCCTGTGGGCGTAGTCCCATGAGATATTCTTTATCCTCTCGCCATGCCTATCAATAGCTTTTCTAACACCTTTGATGAATCTCCACGACCTCGGATACCTCCTCTGAATCCTCTCAACCCAGATCCTATGAGTCAAAACCTTTCTCAATGGTGTCTTAAACCTCTTCAACTTAGCTAATCTACCATTAAAGCTAAATACTGCTATTGTTATATTGTCGAAGTTCAAGTCGATTGCCATTACCGTTCTGGGCTTCACAGCTTTAACAGCTCTTCTAAAGTATATTGAGACCCAGAAACCACTCCCATCATACTTCACTACCAGCTCATAGTTTCCCCAGCCCCTGAACTTCTCAACCCTCTCACTAGATGATACAAGCTTTAACCTAGCCTCATAGTCACCGTGGAGCTTCAGCGTCAGGGTCATGCTGTCTAAGTCTAATCTATAGTCGTACCTATCTATTCTAGCACTCAGCCTCCTGAGAATTGGCTTTCTACCACCATTACCCCTAGCCGATTCCACCAAGCTCTCAGCATATATGTATATCTCTTTAGCGTGATGAGCCCTGAAACCCATAGACACTAGGTTACTGTAGAATAGCCTATGTAGTTTCCTCTTAGACAACATCTCATTAATGCTCCAAATACTGTCAACAACCATTTGAACTGCATTGCGGTATAGCTTCAGAAACTCCAGCAGATGGTCATAGCCACCCTCGGGGAGAGCCCTCATCCTCAGAGCCTCAACAACGGGCTCTTCACCCCTCACAGAGTAGCTTACCTACATACCTATATACTAGAAATGCTTATAAGAATTTCTATCATTTTCAGTTATTGGTGATAGCATAGCTAGATTCATATATGCTGAGTGCTCTGTGATAAAGTATAGGGGTGGGACAGTAGTCCTATACCCATTGGCGGAGTACCAGCCCGAAGTAAAGCCACTGCACAGCAAAAGAGTTCACGTAATAATAATAGCAAAAGAGTAGCATCAAGTTATATAAACTTGTATGAAAGCTGAAACAGTTTCACAACGGCAATTCAAAAAGTGCGTGCCCAAAGGAAACAAAAACACCTGCTTTCCAACCACCTCTAGTGCCGAGAGCCATTGTAGCAACAGTCAACGGGCCGGGGCTCAGAGCACCAGATGCGCTAACAGCCATCACCTGAAAGGCTATTGCAAGCACCGAATCCACTGACCAGACACCTACAACTTACTCTAAGTTAAGCACACAATAAAAACACTTTTAATTCTTCCACTAGTGAGCAACCCTAATCCCTTGAGAGTAAACATCTGTAAAACACCTTCAATACTGTACTACAACTCCTGCTCAGCTACATCAATTTAGTTATTAAAAATTTATAACTTCATATGCAAGATTCCCTATTTGAGTAAAGTTTTAGGTGTTGATAAAGTGAGTAGAGAGGGTTTGGAGCATAGGATAAGGCTTGGAAGGTGGATTTTGAAGAGAGAACTAGGTGAAGTTGTTGGGCGTAAGGGTGAGGGTAAGAGTCAGGTCAAGAACGGGCAGTAGAAGTCTAGACATAGTAGTCTTAGCTAATGGTGGTGCCTGAGAGTATTAGACCTTGTATAGTAGTTGATGAGGAGATTGCGAAGAGATTAGGTCTTTGGCCTGCTAAGGATTACAAGATTTACCGAGTTGAAGAAGCATCGACAGAGAGCGAGGTCTATGCGCTTGAAAATGCTGTTGAACTTGAGCTTGTAGATAACGGCAAAGTTTTATCGAGTATTGTAGCTGACTTAGCTATTCAGAAAAACCTCAGGGAACCTATAATAACTGATATAACAATTGATGAACTTGGGATATAGGTTATAAGCTTCAGCAGGGGGTTGTGGAGGCATAGAAGCGACCCTCAAGATAAAGTGAGAAGGAGCTACAGGTAACACTAGTGCAACACAGCATCTCAAAGTGGTTATGCAAATAATGTGCAAATACCTGCAATCATCATCACAAAGCGTTTAACTAAGTTTACATCAAATGAAATTTGCAATTCATTAACAAAGAGCATAACCTTAATTGCTTCTTACACATTCTCTAACTTTATAAGAGTATTTTAAGCTCTAGATAATGGGTATTTCGAGGGTTTTACATGGGGCATATATGGGTAACTGTTAGAATAGGTAATGAGGATGGATCAAAAGTTATCGAAGCTAGGGCACTTGTAGATACGGGGGCGACAATGACTGTAATTCCGAGGGATATTGCTAAAGAGCTAGGGCTTAGGGTAACAGGCAAGTCTAGAGTGGAGACGGGGGCTGGCGTTATTGAGGTGGATAGGTCTAGGGCATACATTGAAATTATGGGTAAGGCAGATGTCCTACCTGTACTAATTTCAGACATAATTGATAAGGTACTCATTGGAGTGACAACATTAGAGTTATTAGAGCTTGAAGTAGATCCAATAACAGGAAGGTTAAGGGAGAGAACACTTCTTCTCTATTGAGCAAGCGTATCATTTCAATGGTTTTACTCATAAATAAAGATGAGTATGAAATCAGCAGCTTAATAAGAATCAAATTATACATAATTTCCTCTAATACTTAAGTTCAATGGTTTTTAGAGGCGAAATGCTTTTATCTTCTAACATTCTATAGTGCACCTATGACTAGCCATAGTGCGCTTAGTGGTAGTGCTCACTAGGCTGTGGCTATGGGAAGTAGTATATGAGGTTTGTATTAATATCTACGAAGACCAGCCTTAAAACACTTTTTGACGCTATTGAGAGTGTTGAGAAGGAGGCTGATGACATTAAGAGAAAGCTCATAGCTGAGCTATCGAGTGGGGTTCAGCTCTCATATAAGTTCATGTGGTTTGATGTTTTTCATCGCATCATCTCTATTCCCCTGCACCGCTCCTTGGATCTGCATCCGCCTTAGGGGCGTTCAGGGCCACCCCGGGGACCCCACACCTTGGGTTATTGCCGCCCTTGGGGAGAGCCTCCTATGGGCTCTTCGCCCCTCACAGGGAATCTCATGAAAATGTTTAATAATTTCAAACCTTATAAACCTGTGTGAAACTAGAAACAGCTACGAAAGGCAATGTATGTCATTACTACAGCAAGTGCTGACAGAGCTAGTAGTGGATTTCTCCTAGGTTCAACAGCTATAGGAAGAGTACTGTTAGAAGCGATGACAAGGCTGTCACTGAAGGTACTAAAGCAAGAACAAGTTTTATGAAATACAGCCTTACACTAAGATAAAGCCACAGCACAGCTATTGTAGTTGTAGAGAGACCCAACAGTAAACCAATTACAAGCACTTGTACAACAAGTGCTGTTAGCAATGTGGTATGTCAGTAGCGCTAAGATGAGGTCTCTCTTACTAATAGGGCCTGAGAGCAAGACCTCAAACCCTCCCTCAACAATGAAGCCTCCAACCTTACAGGCGTAGACCCCGAGAGTAGTCACAAGCCCTCTCCTAATAGCCAGAGCCACGTCCTCAGCGCTAAGTCTGAGCCTAAACAGCTCTGAGACTCCCAGCCCAATAGCTATGCCAAGTGTTGTAACGTAGCCCAGCCCAACATACTCAGGAAAACTCTCCCTAATAACAACCCTAAAGCCAGTGACGCCAA
>JAPWTX010000026.1 GCA_028275825.1 Ignisphaera sp.
TAGACTTAGACAGCATGACTCTAATGCTGAAGCTTCACAATGGCTATGAGGCTAGGTTAAAGCTGGTATCATCTAGTGAGAGGGTTGAGAAGTTTAGGGGTTGGGGAAACTACGAAATGGTAGTGAAATGTGATGGGGGTGGTTTCTGGGTCTCAATATACTTTAAGAGAGTTGCTAAAGCTGTGAAGCCCAGGACAGTTATGTCCATTGACCTGAACTTCGATAATGTAACGCTAGCAATATTCACCCTTAACGGTAGATTAGCTAAGTTGAAGAGGTTTAAGACACCTCACAGAAAGGTTTTGACCCATAGGATCTGGGTTGAGAGGGTTCAGAAGAGGTACCCAAGGTCGTGGAGATTCATCAAAGGTGTTAGAAAAGCTGTTGATAGGCATGGTGAGAGGATTAGGAGCATCTCATGGGTCTATGCCCATAAGGTGGGGGATTTAGTAGCAGAGCTAGCATCAAAACACAGCTCAGTAATTATTCTCGAAGACTTGGAGAAGCTGAGGGAGAACAACAAGAAGGGTAAGAGATTTAATAAGAGGCTTGGTCTATGGATCTATAGGAGGATACATTTCTGCGTAGAGTATGAGGCTAGGGAGAGGGGTATAGAGGTAGTTAAAATTAATCCCAGGGGGACTTCTTCAAAATGCCCTAGGTGTGGTAAGAAGCTAGCTAAAAACAAGCATAGAATACTGAGATGTAGGAAATGCGGCTTCGTAGGAGATAGAGACGTTACAGCAACAATAAACCTATACAAAAAGTACGTATCTAAGTACTCAAGATGTGGGGTCTCTGGGGTGGCCCCGAACGCCCCCAAGCCCGATGAAAACCCGAGTGGGGTGCAGGGGAATAGAGATGATGCTATGAAAAACATCAAACCACATAAACTTATATGAGAGCTGAACCCCCAGCTGAAGCATATTTATGTTGCTTTTATCTATCATCAGATGAAGGCTTTAGGTAATCTAATAATGTCCTACTCTTACCCTTCTGTAGTTCTCCAGTCACTTCTTTAACCACGCTTTCCATAACCTTTCTAACGAGTTTCATATCTTCTTCAAATAATGTTCTTAGCTGTGGATTGTAAAGAGCTGCTGCTGGATGAAGAGTTGGTATTACTGATACAGAAAGGCTTAGTATGTTTAATTTGTATATCTTTCCCCTCATCTTCATAACACTACTCCATTGATTATTCCCTAACGCAAAGATTTTTCTGCCGGCTACATTACCTAGTGTCACAATTATTTGAGGTTTTAGTAAAATTATTTGGGATTCTAAGTAAATGCTACATGCCTCTACCTCCTCCTCCTTTGGCTCTCTATTACCTGGAGGTCGACATTTAACTACATTTGTTATATAAACACTCTCTCTCTTCACACCAAGGCTTTCAAGAATCATTGTTAGGAGTCTCCCTGCTGCCCCTACAAATGGTCTCCCCATCTCATCTTCCGTAGCTCCTGGAGCCTCACCTACAAGCATTACATGTGCATTCCTAGATCCTTCTCCAAGTACAACATTCTTTCTACTTTTATACAAAGCACACCTTGCACACCTCTTCACAGCCTCCTCCAAGCTTTGCCAATCAGCAAAATAACTCCTATCACTACTCATTTCCATCGCCCTGTGCTTTTACCTCGATAATAGTTTATTACCCACTTCATCATAATATTTTTGAAATGCAGTTAAAAAGCTGCTACATTAAAATAAATGATTTAGAGTGATGGCTATGGGCTTAAAGCACAAAAAATACATATATGTTAAGAGAGCTGATGGAGGATTTGTCAAGGTTAGAGTACTGAAAAGTAGACAAGAAGATGAAAGCAAATACGTTGTTATTGGACCAAAGGTTATTAGACCTCCGCTAACCGCGGTCATAGTTAACGAGGAGGGGTTGCCTGAGTCTGTGAAAAAGGAGCTCTATAACTTATAAATCAATTGCTTAAGAGCATAGCTAGTAGTATGCATAGATGTATAGCGATGATGAGGTCGACGTTGTTGGAATTTATGACGAAGGGTCGATAATCTGAGTTAATACATAAAGAGTTTTCTTCTGCATTTCTCCATGCATATCTCTACACACTTATTCACATCAACTATTCTACCCTCTACCAATCTTGCCTTGGGATTTGAAATACCATTTACATATATCCACACAACCCTGCTATGATTATTTTCATCAATTAAATGCTTTACATATATCGGGCTCCAATTCCTTATCGGAAAATCTAGTGTCACTATGATTGTGCAGAAGCTTAATTCTTCTTCAAATTTTTTTGAAAGAGCTTCAAGTATTGAAGAATATAGATATGCATATACTATTGTTGGTCTTGGTTCAATATTCGATAGACTCACTTCAAAAAAATCTCTACATACTATTTTCACTCTATCTCTCAAACCATGAATATTAAATGTCACTTCAGTAATGTTACACAGAGTTCTATCAATCTCTATGCATATAGTAGTAGCACCACTTTTTGCAAATTCCAGCAAAATCCTTCCATCGCCACATCCTAGATCAACTACCACATCTTCCCTATTTATTCCAAGAGCATGCTTCAGATACTCTACAACAATTTTCGGTGAAGGAATCCATGGCACTACAGACATAAAATTTCTGTGATAGCTTCCGGATTAATAAGCAGAAACCTGCTACTGGATTATGATGGGATTGTTTTCACTAGATGGGATTATGAAGAGCAGCCAAACTGTGTCACTAGTTTAGATTAGAATTTGTTTCATAAATTTTTATGAAGCTTAAAAATTTTTTGAATGAGGATTATGTCGAGGTTAACACAATGTCTCAGAGGCACAGATTTTGGCAGTTTGTAGCGTTAGGTGTGGATCCTTACATCACTGAATATGTTTTTGAAACTAATGAATCTTTGGCTAAAATTAGAGGGAAATATGCTTATTTGAAGAATGGTGAAGAGTCTCAAGATAGATACTCTGTTGCTGGAAGGATTCTTGGAATTAGAAAACATGGTAAAATAGCTTTTATGATACTTGATGACGGTACAGCGCAAATTCAGCTTGTATTTAGGCATGATATTGTTGGGGAAAAGCTGTGGAAAATTGTTGATATACTTAATGTTGGTGACATTGTGGGCGTTGTTGGAAGACCTATGAAGACGCTGAGGGGGGAACTTTCAATACTTGTTGAGAACTTCAAGGTCTTAGCAATAACATGGAGGGATTACCCTGAGAAGTGGCATGGGCTTGCGGATGCTGAAAAGAGGTATAGATTGAGGTACCTTGACATGATGCTGAATAAAAAGATTAGAGATGCTATAGTAGCCATGTATAGAATTGAAAAATCATTTAGAGATTTCCTCGATTCTAAAGGCTTCATAGAAATCCACACACCAAAACTGCAACCAGTTTATGGAGGTGCTCTTGCAAGACCTTTCATAACCAGGATGTACGCTCTTAATAGAGATGTATATTTGAGCATCGCTCCTGAAACCTATCTTAAGAGATCTGTTGTGGCAAATTTCTTTAAAGTATATGAAATAGCAGTTTGTTTCCGAAATGAAGATATCGATGCTCAGCATTATCCAGAATTCATTCAAATAGAAATATACCAGGCATTTACAGACTGGAATGGTATGATGAAACTAGTAGAGGACATGGTTTCATACGCTGTAAAAGCTGTGTATGGCGATTACAAAATTGAGGTAGAGAAAAATAATGAAAAGGTCATACTAAACTTTGCACCACCTTGGAGAAGAATACCTCTGGAAGAGGCTATAGAAATTTTTGGCGATGTAAAGATTAAGGGTAGAAGCTATGAAGAAATTCTTAAAATAGCTAAAGAACTTGACATAAAGGTAGATGACCCCAGGAAGGGCAAGCTACTTGAAAAGATATTTGAAAAAGTTGCACAACAGAAAATTCAACAACCAACATTTATAACACTATTTCCAAGAGATGTATCACCATTGGCAAGACCTTCTAGAGAAAACCCTGAATATGCTGAAAGATTTGAGATCTACATTGGAGGTTTAGAAGTAGGTAATGGATATAGTGAGCTCAATAATCCAATAGTGCAGTTTCACTTCTTTAGTAAGGAAGAAGAGCTTAGAATAAAGAGTAGGGAAAAATTTGGAGAAGTAGAACATCATCCTATGGACAAAGATTATGTAAGAGCTTTAGAATATGGTATGCCACCTACAGCAGGCGTCGGAATAGGTATATACAGACTTGTAATGATGCTACATGGACTAGATTCGATAAAGGATGTAATACCCTACACTATTGTTGAACAGGATGAATTTAAAACAATTGCAGAGCAACATTCTGATATCCTTGATTATTACATCTCAAAACTAAAACTTGAATAGACTTGGATTAGAAGCTTATTTTCATTGAAACTAATATACCAAATTTAAGTAAAATTTCAGTTATAAGAGGGAAGATTATGCCACTTGGCCCTGTAGAAATTGTTGGTCTATTTATACTTCTAATTATTGTAATGGTGATCCTCTCTAAGTCTGTTAAAGTTGTGAAAGAGTGGGAAAGGATGATAATCTTGAGGCTCGGCAAATATGTAGGTATTAGAGGTCCTGGCATTGTCTTTCTAGTACCATTCATAGATAGGGGTATAGTTGTTGATACTAGAATAAATACAGTTGATGTACCCAAACAGGAGGTGATAACAAAAGATAATGTGACTGTACGTATTGATGCTGTGGTTTACTATAGGGTAATGGACCCTGAAAAAGCGGTAATGAAGATGCGAGACTATAACTATGCGATAGCAATGCTTGGGCAAACGACAATTAGGGATGTGATAGGGCAACTAGAGCTAGACGAGATTTTGACAAAAAGGGAGGAGATCAATAAGAGAATACAGAATATAATTGACGAAATTACAGAGCCATGGGGTGTAAAGGTGTCTATGGTCACATTAAAAGCTGTTGAGCTACCTGAAGGAATGATTAGAGCAATGGCTTACCAAGCAGAAGCAGAAAGAATTAGGAGAGCTAGAATAATTGAGGCAGAAGCGGAAAGAAGTGCTGCTCAAATACTTTCTGAAGCAGCATTAACATATGAGAGACACCCTATTGCATTGAGGCTCAGAGAACTGCAAACATATGTTGACATAGCGAAGGAAAAGAATGTGATAGTAATAACTGAAAGTGTGTCTTCAAGAACAGCTGCTGAAGCTATAACTTCAGCATTAGCTATTGAAAAGGCAAAGCCTCAAGAAAGCAGCTCTGCAAAAGAATAGGGGAGTAAAGAAATCATGATTAAGGTAAGCAAATTAAATTATAAACATATCTTTTCAATTGTAATCTTAGCAATATTTCTCCTCACATTTTCACAAATACAAGCTGATGTACAATGCCAGAATAGTGAAGGTAATGCTATAGCAATACTCATAAGATTGGAAGGATCTATGGGAACTATAGATATACCAACAGAGATTTATGTTAGAGATGCATTGTCATTGGCAGAACAAAGAGGGGTACCATTGATAGTTTTGGTGAATAGTTATGGTGGTTACATGGACTCCATGATCAATATCGCAAACATGTTCCTGAATTCCAAAGTCCCGGTACTGGGATACATATATGATAAGGCATTAAGTGCTGCTAGCATAATCGTTCAGCCTATGCACGTTATAGGGATCTCACCTTATGGTGTTATAGGAGCCTCACAGCCTATAACAATAAATCCTGTTACGGGTCAGTATGAGTTTATAAATGAGAGCAAGATAATCAATAGTGTTGTTGCTATGGCGACACGTTACGCTGAGGCTAGGGGAAGAAATTCTACAGCGGTGCAACTATTTATTACAAAAAACTTGGTGCTCAAAGGCGAGGAAGCTGTTAAGGAAGGTGTTGCAGACCTTGTTGCTGTGGATTTAAACGACTTTATAAACAAATTAAATGGTAGAACTATTACCATAAGGTATGAGAATACTGTAAAGAATGTCACACTTCATATAGGTGGATATGAGGAGTATAGCCCTTCACTCTATATCCAGATCTATTCATACCTTAGAGACTCTACAATAAACTCTATTCTATGGTTTTTAGGGTTTTTTGGAACGTTTATAGCCTTGCTATCTGGTAGAATAGATATATTGCCACTAACAATAGTCTTTCTATTACTAGCATTACTAGGAGGATCTGTAAACATTAATACAATTTCTATATTATTGATTGCACTAGGATCTTTACTCATTGCCATAGAGTTCATATATCCAGGTCACGGTATACTGGGAATAGGCGGCATAATAGCATTAACCTTTGGAATACTGCTAATGCCAATATCACCTGCAACTCAGATAACCCCTACCGCCATAGAAAGTCTGAGAAACCTTGCTCTAGTACTTGGTGGCGGTCTTGCTACAATATTCTCACTTGTATTATACAAGGCGTTAGAATCTGGAAGAAAAAGGAAGAGTGCAGTACAAACAATATCTAATAGATTAGGTAAGGCTGTAGAGCGTATAGAACCTGGAAAAAGAGGAAGGGTTCTTTATGAAGGAGAATACTGGTTTGCTGAAAGTGATGAGGTGATAGAGCCTGGAGATGATGTGGAGGTAGTAGATAGGAAGGGATTTACACTTATAGTCAAGAAAAAGTCATCAAAAAACAGCTCCTTTAAGTGATGCTCTTATTCAAAAGTCATTCTTCTTCTACTTCTTCAAACTTAGCCATTGGCGTAGCTGAAATTCTCTCCCTAACTATATTCACCATTTTAAGTGACTCATCATAGCTTACATGCCTAGCTGTTTGCATAACTGTTGAAAGCACTGTCTTCAATGACTCTTCTAAACTCTTACCTGGCTGTATTTCTAGCTTCGTTCTTTCAAATATTGCTGGTGTAGGCTCTAATACAGCCCCTCTTTTTAATACTGCTAGAGTTTCATTAACTGGTGTTACTATGGCTGCACCAACCTCTTTGTCTCCTAACTTGACAGCAAAAACTATATCGCCATCAGCTGTTTCACCTAACCGAGCTACGCTATATTCTACGGCTGCTACTGTTAATTCACTCACCTTGACCAGAACTTGCTTAACTATGGAATCTATTTGATCTTTTGGCACTCTCTTAAACGCTTCTATAACTAGGGTATCCCACTTCCAATTAATGTTTTTACCTGATTCATCTATGTCATATTCTATTCTAACTCTAACTACATCACCCTTATCTACTTTGAGTTGCTCCACCAATACTGTATATACCAGTCTATTTAGTTGCGCTGCTGCATATGCTATTTTCTGCCCCCATTCCTTATCCTTCTTAAGATAATCTCTTAACTGAGCAAATAATGTTCTCCTAATTTTATCTGCATAAGCACCTGCTATTACAAGACCAGAGCTCAGCAAAACCATAACTCTTCTCACCCTGAAAAATACAGCTTTTACTAACTCAAAAGCTTATATGAAACATTAATTAATATTACTGCAGTCAATACCTCATTAAGGGCAGATTTTAAGGTGTTTTACAATGGTGATTAAAGAACCCAAAATATATGTAGAGCCTCCAGGACCTAGAGCCAGGGAGATTATAGAAAAACACAAGCGTTATGTTGCTACAACAACTCATGATCCTAAGAACATACCGCTAGTCATTGAACGGGGTGAAGGTGTATGGCTTCAGGATGTTGATGGTAATGTGTACCTAGATTTTTCCTCATCAATATCAGTTTCAAATCTGGGTTATCCTATACATCCTGAGGTAAAGAGTATTGTAATCGAAATGCTGAATGTATTAACTCATGCAGCTGGCACTGACTTTTTTAATCCATATCAAGTTGCTTTAGCTGAAAAACTCACGAGGATATCTCCTGGTGCATTTAATAAAAAGGTTTTTCTCTGTAACAGTGGTACAGAGGCTATCGAAGCTGCAATAAAGCTTCTTAGGCATTCAACTGGTAGAAAGTACTTTATAGCATTCATAGGAGCTTTTCATGGAAGAACCATGGGGTCTTTGAGCCTCACAGCTTCAAAACCTATACAAAGGAGGAGCTATATGCCTATGATTGGTGGTGTAATTCATGTGCCATATCCCAATCCTTATAGAAATCCATGGCATATTGATGGTTATGAATATCCAGATGAATTAATCAACATGGTTATTGAGTACATAGATTACTGGATCTTTCAACACCTTGCATCAGCAGATGAAGTTGCAGGCATATTCTTTGAGCCAATACAGGGTGAAGGAGGATATGTGGTCCCTCCAAGAGGTTTCTTTGGTGAATTGTATAAGCTTGCTAAGAAGTATAATATCATGCTGGTAGATGACGAAGTTCAGATGGCGTTAGGAAGAACAGGAAAAATGTTTGCGATTGAACACTTTAATGTTGCTCCTGATATTATAGCAATGGCTAAAGCATTGGGTGGTGGTGTTATTCCAATTGGGGCGACAATATTTAGGGCTGAGTTAGATTTTGCTCCAGGTGCTCATAGCAATACCTTTGGGGGGCATGCGCTAGCCTCGATGGTTGCATTAAGGACTGTAGAAGTTGTAGAGAAGCTTTTACCTCATGTTGCATTACTCGAGAAAGTGTTTAAGGAAAAGCTTTTTGAATTGAAAAATAGATATAGTGTTGTAGGTGATGTAAGAGGATTGGGGCTTGCTTGGGGGATAGAATTTGTTAAAGATAGAAAGAGTAAAGAGCATGATGAAAAAACTAGAAATAGAGTTTTATATGAGGCGCTAAAGAGGGGTTTAGTTCTGCTTGGATGTGGCAAGAGCAGCATAAGGATAGCTCCACCAATAATTATATCAGAGGATGAAGCTATGAAAGGCTTAGAAATACTTGAACAAGCAATCAAAGAAGTAACACCGCATTCTCTAACCTAGCATAAAAAGATTTTATGACACCATAATATATTGTTTACATGGTGTAATTATGTGAAGGTAGAGCTAGAACTTGTTGAAATCTATAGATATGAAGGATTACCTGGTGTGAGGTATAGATTCAGGGTTAAAGATACTAAGATTTATCTTAATGTAACTGCAACAAGTCTTGAGGAAGCAACTAAAAAAGCTGAGCAGATTATAAAAAATCTGGAACTAGATAAATATCTAGCTAGTATTGAAAGAAGTAGGTGAGAGCACTGCCTACAAAGAGCATTAGGTGCATTGTCTGTAACAGAATATTTTTTGAAGGTCAGGGTATAAAGCTGGTTTTAGGAGGAAGAGAGCTGCATTTTCACTCCAAGAGCTGTGCACTAAAATTCTTTAAAAACATGGTGCTTTATTTAGATCAAAAAGATCTTGAAAAAGCCGTAGCCTCTACTGTTAAGGAGTTTGAACAGAGAATTAAAGAATTAGAAGAGAAGAGCAAGAAAAACATAGAATCAATACGTTGAAAACACTGTAAGCTATGTGCAAAAAGAAGAAGCTTTATAATGAATTTATTTAGGTTCTCCACAATAAAGGATGGGGAGGATATGCTTCAAGAGATTCAAAGGCTTTCTGTATCTACTCACCCTTCACATTAGCCAGCCACAGAACTGTTGAGAAAACCAGTGTTACAATGACTTTCTGTCTTCTAGTGATTACTCAACATCCTATTCATAAAACTCTTGCTTCAGAAAGCGGTACATTTGATTCCAAGAGCTATATGACCTCGTTTATAAAATTATTTAGCCTCGTTTTAAAAATCTGTTGTTGTGTGTGATATGAGCACAGAAGAGTTGCTTATCAAGATAAGACCTGCTACAGAGAGAGACCTAGATTATATTATTGCCATAAATATTGAGTGCCTTCCAGAGCATTACCCATTATCCTTCTGGATTGAGCATTTAACTAAATTTGATGATACATTTTATGTTGCTGAAATTGGGGAAAAGGTTGTTGGATATATTTTAACGCGTATTGAGGAAGGAACCTCATTTTTTCAGCATGATAAGAAGGTTAAGAAGGGGCATATAGTGAGTCTTGCTGTAAGGGAGGGTTATAGAGGTAGGGGGGTGGCATCCTATCTTTTATCAACAGTTTTAGGTGTTTTGAGCAAGACTTATGATGTTTTTGAAGCATATCTTGAAGTTAGGGTAAGTAATATAGCTGCAATTAATCTGTACAAGAAATTTGGTTTCACAATAATTCAAACAATTTCTGAGTATTATTTAGATGGTGAAGATGCTTATCTTATGGCTAAGCAACTCAAGTAATGTTATTGGAGATGTTTAATAAAACTGTCTCTATACCTTCTAATTGTGCTATGCATAAAAAGTTAGCAAGTAGCTTTTCGGTTTTCATATCTTTGGTTATCATAATTAATGCATCTGAAAAAGAAATGCACTTCAATGCCTCATCATATCTATGTTTGGATATATCTGAACTGAGGCTGCATAAAGCTATGTTTTTATTTTTAACTGCATTAATTTTACATAGGCTTATGATGCATGTTATCTCATTATTTGATTCTACTTGCTTTAGTAATTCAGCAACGCCATTCTCAATACTACTATTCAACACTTGTATGTATTTGAAAGGACATGTATTTTTACAATTTCTAGTGATTATCGAAATAATTATAGCAAGTCTTTTACCCCTAAGTATGTA
The DNA here is from genome assembly GCA_028275825.1 of Ignisphaera sp. Taxonomy (GTDB): domain Archaea; phylum Thermoproteota; class Thermoprotei_A; order Sulfolobales; family Ignisphaeraceae; genus Ignisphaera. The sequence continues at coordinate 10,540 of JAPWTX010000026.1, forward strand.
CCTTGAAAACTCTGTAATATCTATAACTCTAAGCATTAAGTAGAGAAGATTTTAAGGAATTAATAAAGGTTTCTGCTCATGAATGATCCATTATGATGTTTTTGCGCATCAACTCTACTGTAGACTGGAGGTAGTCTTCAACAATGGGCATGTGCTTCTTTTTAATATGATCTTCTGCTATTTGAAATGGAAGTTCCTCACCACATAAAAGACACTTTATGAAGGAGTTGTTCAAACTCCTTGTAATAGGCTTTATCTTCAAAATTATTGGTGTTGCATATTTCAAAATAACCTTAGCTCGTGTTACAGAACCTGTCTTTTCAACAATTCTTTGTGCATAGCCTCTTACTTGATGCTTGCTAAGGTCATATTTCAACGCTATAACACTAGGACTTTCACCATAAACGAAGTAATCTGTCAAAGCCTTTATCACGTTATCTTTACCTGCTAAAGCCTTTACAATAAGGTATTCAAGTAAGCCCTCTATAGATGTTCTCATTAACTGTTCCCACTCCACAAGCTTCAGCTTCATGAAAATATATAAGCTAAATACCAAATAAGGCAAAAGCTTATAAGCACTCTCATATTATTTTACAATGCAATAAATTTTTAAGTATTTCTTATATATTCCTATAGTAATACCATTAATAAAATATTTGATTTTAGAATAATGCCTCATTGAATTACTTTCTAAAACGAACCTCACAAAATACACTGAAGACAAATCACAAATATTTATAAGTGCCTTACCCCACAATTACCAATAAAATGGGGAAGCTATTTTGAGAGACCCTTCAAACGCCAAAAACACATCTAGAGATACAATAATAGAACTAAATGTTGCAATTACAAAAGTTATTTCATTAAAACTAGACATGGAAACACTAAATGAGGTAGAACAACTCTGTAGAAAATTTAATTATAAAAGCAGATCAGAATTTATTAGAGACGCCATACAATTCTATATAAAAGCCTTAAAACACTTCAACAATAGAGAAAAAATTGTGAAAATTCTTGATCAAATGACATAAACAATTACAATTAAAGCTTTTCAAATCTGAAAACATATAAACATAGATGGTAGCGGGGGTGCCCGAGCCAGGTCAAAGGGGTCGGGCTCAGGACCCGATGGCGTAGGCCTGCGTGGGTTCAAATCCCACCCCCCGCACCATTGGCTCTCCATCGCTTTAAATTGTTTAACGACCTCCTCCAACTCATCGCAACGACCAATCAGCTTTGAGCGCCTCTTCTTGGCTTCGGGGTCATACCATTCTTTATATAGGTAATAGTATATCCTATCATTGTACTTAATCTTCTTAATGCGATAGAATGCAACCATTTCCTCACCCATATTTTAGCACCTCCAAACAAGGATATTTCTGAGTAATGTATGTAGCATGAAAACGTATAAATGCAGTGATAAACATAGCAAAGGTTATGGTATTCTTATCCTTGCTAAAATTCTGCACTTTATGGATTTATTTGGAGTTTTTCAAAAAGTTTTAAGTTGGTGCACTACCGACAGAGAAATTCGCAAAAGACAGGTGTTGATGCGTTTCCCCGCTAACGGTACTCGATGTTATCTGTGAATTGTGATTCCGTTAGATGGGTTGACCTCTGTGTGGGCTCACCAGCTTCACCCACACCCCATGGGTGTCTGTAGAGCCAAACGCCACGAGGCCCCCATCTGAATCTCTATATGTCACCGCAGTGCGGATCATCCAAGAAATTATGGTAATTATAGAGCTATTTAAACATTAACTCTAAGAGCCAGGTATCTACAGATATTCACAGATACCTAAACTTACCATCAACTCTGTAACAGCCTACAGAGAAAACTATGTTGTTGCAATAGAAATATGTAAAAACTAGTAGAAGAGCTGAAAAGAACAGAACAAAACCATTTTTAACACTACCAACGATCTGTAAAAATGTGTTTTGTTTTAGCTGTAGTGTTTTGCCATTTCTTCATTTCCAGGCATTTTAAGTATTGCATCTATAACATCATTTACTTGTTGAACACTGTTTGTCCTCACATCAACTATTAGCCAGTTGAATAAATGGTCTCTACCACCCTCTAAAAACGCTTGAATAGCCCACTCAGCCCTCATAAGTCTATGGAGTATAGCATACTTGTATACCTTTGGTGGTAGAGGCTCTACTGGTTTGGGATGAATGCCCTTTCCATCAACTCTAACAGGGATTTCAACAGCAACATCATTTGGTATTCCTGTTAACGTGCCGTTGTTAAGTATGTTTGCATATATTGGTGCTTTCAAGCGTTTTGCTTGAGGAACTGGAGATGGCAGTTCATAGTGTTCTGAAGGCTTGTTGTTGTATATTGCGTCAATTAGATGCACTACAACTTCGCCACTAGGTCTCAAGGGGTCTCTATGTGAAATTGGTGTTGAGGTGTCGAAAGCTATGCTAGCCATTTCTTGTACAGATCTCCTCACGGTCAAAACTCTTATAGCATCACCAATTTCTGAGTCTGGCCCTCCATATGGACCATACCAGTATTGCTTTGTTTTTAGATCCCAGTGATACTTCCACGTGCCACCTCTAACAGAATCTCCTATTGGTAAATATCCATAAGTTTTATACATGTCTATTGCAGCTGGAGCTAAATCCACATCCCAAGGATTTGTTGTATGTTCTCTCCAAACACGCCAATACTCCTCAGCATCCTCCTTAATCCACTCATCAACATATTTATAAGCATTATCACCACCATACCTAAACCTCGTTAGCCAGATAACATGGTTAAATCCTTTCATTTCAAAGTCAAGTTCATCAAAGTCTATTAAACTTAGTAAAGTTTTGTAACATTCAGGATCATGCATTGCGCACAAAGACGTTATACTCTTTCCCAGTTTCTCCTTAGCTAACCTCATAGCAAGTATTTCTAATGCTGCCCTAAACCCTAGAAAGCCATGGCATATACCGGCTACCTTCACTTTGGTTTCTCTACCAACAAGTGTTGTTAGCTCAAACACAGGATTAGATATTATGAAGAACCATGCATTTGGAGCTAGCTCTTCTATATCCCTAGCAATCTCTAGGTGAACCTTGAACTGGTAGTACCCCCATATAGTGTGATAATCTCCAACATAATTCCATTCAACAGAGTTTATACCATATTTATAGCCATATCTCTCAGATATCTCCCTCATAGTCTCATAATACGTATAACCCCTTGTTAGCACCGTGGATATAACAAAATCAGCATTCTCAATAGCCTCCCTCCTATCCTTAGTGGCAAACACCTTTATAGGGAGCTTCAGCTCCTCAACATATCTCTTAGCATAGGTTCCTATAATCTGAAGCCTATAATCATCTATATCCATAAGCCATATCTCAGAGTTGTGCAAGTCTTTATTTAGAAATATGTCCATTAAGATTCTGCTAGTCCACCTAGCACTTCCTGCACCAATGAACGCTATCTTGGGGCCTTTAGACATGAAAACCACCTCACACAATAATACTGCAAGGAATCAGTATAAAAATATTGTAGCACTTCTTGCCACACCAGCTTTTCGCTTGAGAACTACGGTTCAAGCATTTCATAGTTATCTAATATCATTTTCAGTTCATTGCAACCCCCCTAATTCTCCTTACCAATATTCCTGAGTTGTTCTCGGGGGATCTAAAGTTGTTAGCAAGACTATGGATTGTAATGACCTGCAACTCTTCTCATAGTCCTGAAATTAAATAAATCTAAATAGCCATAAATATAAGACTACTCATATCCATAAACCATGCTACTGCAATCACAAGTACAACTTAAAGTCCCATCTTTTTAAGGTGGGAAATGGAGATACTTGCGTTCTGAATCTGTTTTTGGTAATGAGTCGTCACCTCTGTACATAGTGATGCAAGCACGAAAACTAGAAGGTGTGCTGTTCTGTGTTTGATGTTTAAAAGTTAAGTTTATGAACCCTGGTCTTATTTGCATTTTCTGAAGCAACTTAGGCTATGGGGACATTGTTCCATTGGGCTCGACAGCCGCCCATGACCCCACAGTGGTCTATAGAGCCCTGTGGGCGAGGTGGAAGCCCCTGGATACAACAAGTAAATATGAATTAATGAGGATGTACATCTAGAGACAAACGGAACCGATGAACTGCTTAGGAGCTTTCTGTCCTTTATGGTGGGGAGGAGGTTGGAAAGCCATATGTCATCCATGTTCAATGTGATCAGCATTCATCAAAGCTAATAAATGTTTAAGAGGAGAGAAGTGGATTGTGAATATTGTTAGGTGGTGCTTTTGTTTGATGTGGAGTCTATTAGAAGGGATTTTCCGATACTTGGCAGGGAAATACATGGTAGAAGGCTTGTGTATTTCGATAATGCAGCTTCAACTTTGAAGCCTGTACAGGTAATAGAGGCTATTGCTGATTTCTATAGGAATCACTATGCTAATGTTCATAGAGGTTTTCACACGCTTAGTCAAGAGGCTAGTCAGATGTATGAGGAAGCTCATGAGGTTTTGGCCAGGTTTATCAATGCATACTCCTGGGATGAGATAGTATTTGTTAGTAATACAACAGAGGGTCTTAATCTTGTTGCATACTCATGGGGGTTGTACAATGTGGGGGAAGGTGATGAGATAGTGGTTACTATTATGGATCACCACAGCTCTATGCTTCCTTGGAGACGCATAGCAGAGGTTAAAGGGGCTAGGGTTAAGTATATAGGTGTTGTAAAAGAGGGGTATCTAGACTATAGTCAACTAGATGAGGTTATAACTGAGAAGACAAAAGTTGTCGCATTCCCTATTGCAAGTAATGTGCTGGGGACAATAAATGATGTTAAGAGGATTGTGAAGAGGGCTAGAGAGGTAGGGGCGCTTGTGGTAGCAGATGGTGCACAAAGTGTTCCCCACATACCTACCAATGTTAGGGAGCTGGGAGTAGATTTCTTAGCATTTAGTGGTCACAAGATGCTGGGCCCTACCGGAAGTGGTGTTTTGTGGGGTAGAAAAGATGCTTTACAGGAGCTAAAGCCGTTTAAGGTTGGTGGAGATACCATAAGGGATGTAACTCTAGATGATGTAACATGGCTAGAACCTCCCTGGAGATTCGAAGCAGGCACCCCAAATATAGAAGCTGCTATAGGACTTGCAAAAGCTGCTGAATACCTCATGAAAATAGGTATGGAGAATGTTAGAAAGCATGAGATTGAATTAGTTGGCTATGCCTTGAAGAGGCTTTCTGAGGAACTAGGAGAAGAAGTTAGGTACTATGGACCTAGGAACCCAGAGGATAAGACAGCCGTAATAGCGTTTAACATAAGGAATCTGCACTTCCACATAGTTGCACAAGCACTAGATTATCTAGGCATTGCTGTGAGGTCTGGTATGCATTGTGCTCACCCACTTCACTACAGCCTGAGGATAAGCCATGAAGACTCTCTACCCGTCGAGATGCCGAAGAGCGTTGAGGAGAGGTTAAAAAGGTTTGGTAGTGTAAGAGCCAGCTTTTACATCTACAATACAAAAGAGGAGGTGGATTACTTCATAGGAGCCCTCATGTTCATATTGATGGTTAGAGAGCAACTTAAAACAAAACCAGTTTCAGCCGTGTGTACAGGTACTTAAACCAAGCCATTTTAGGGGTTCAGCTCTCATATAAGTTCATGTGGTTTGATGTTTTCATCGCATCATCTCCTTTCCCCTGCACCGCTCCTTGGGTCTGCATATGCCTTGGGGGCGTTCAGGGCCACCCCGGGGACCCCACATCTTGGGCTGCTGCCCTTGGGGAGAGCCCTTGCAGGCTCTTCACCCCTCACAGGGAATCTCATCAAGATGTGTAATAATGCAACCTTATAAACCTGTGTGAAACTAGAAACAGCTGCGAAAGGCTTTGAGCAGACTACTTAGACAGTCCTTATTCAACGTCAAATATTTCTATAAAGACTCTAAAACTCTTCTGCCCTAAAATTGTTTTTTCTTGGTTTCCTCAATACCTCCACTCTATCTGGATACCCAACAAAAACCTCATCAGCTAGATCTATAAATAGACCTGTTTCTACAACACCTGGAATACTTCTAATCACTTTTTCTAAATCTCTAGGGCTCCACCAATTAGGGGGCTTGACATCGATTATAACACCTCTTGTATCTGACATAACAAAGCCATATTTACCAGAGGTAAGGGTTCTTATGGATATGTTTAGCCCCAGCATTCTGAGTCTTGTCAAGACAATTCCTAGAGCTTCTGGCAAAACCTCTACAGGTATGGCATGCTTTTCGCCTAGTTTCTTTACAAGCTTTGTATAGTCAATTACATATATTCTATATTTAGAGCCGTAGGCAAGTATCTTCTCAAGGGTTGCTGCAGCTCCACCACCTTTAATCATGTTGAGCTCTGAATCAACTTCGTCAGCTCCATCGACATAGACATCAATGGAGGTTGTAGAACCTAGGTGAAGAACTGTGAATCCTTTTTCAGAAAGTATGTGGCATGTGTGGAGAGAAGAGCATACATAAGCTGTTTCCCTTAAATTCTCCCTCCTCTTACTAAGCACTTCTACAAACAACTCTACCGTGGATCCCGTGCCAATACCCATTATACGAGGCTTTAACTCCACAACTCTTTTTAAAGCCTCTTCACAAGCTCTTTTTCGCGCAACGATTACCTCACTAGCCAAGGATGTGTATCACCAACAAGCTTTAGCTCCTCAAAGGTATTTACATTGAAAAACTCTTTATGAGGTTCTATAAAAATGCTTTCAACATTCACAAACCTCACCTTATTTAAACCTGCTATACATTTAGCTATACTCAACTCTCCTAAGGCAAAGCATTTCTCAAACAAGTCTGCAGCATCTCTCCTATAAATAGCGTATAGAGGTTCGAGAAACTTTGTAGAGCTCCACCGAGGAATACAGGCAACAGCATCCTCGCTGCACTGCAAAAGAAGTCTCTCAATATTGTTAATACTAATGAATGGCATATCGCATGCAACAACAAAAACCTCCTTAAACATTTTAATCAGTTGATAAATTGCAGACAGAGGCCCGCATTCTATAACATCAATAGCTGTGTTCAGTCCTAGTTCCCAAGCATGTTGAGCGTTTCTATAAGATACAAAAACATAAACCTCTTCAAATAGTCTAGAGTTTCTAAGTCTCTCAACAATGTGAAGGATTAGGGGCTTGGAATGCGTGCTATAAAAGCATTTGTCAATTCCAAACCCTATTCTAATAGAACTTCCTCCAGCAAGTATGCTTGCAATCAAAGCTATTATCACACAAGCTTTGCTTATACCCTCTTCAGCTCCTCAACAGTCTTAACACTCCATCTATAAATCAGATACCCTATTACCATAGTAGCTATAGCTAGCACTAGGGCTGCTATAATCAACGGCCATATGAATACCTGTGGACCGAATCCAAAACATATGGGTATAAAGAATATAATTACACAGCCTCCACCACCAACTACAGCAGTGTTTTGAGACAATTGTTGTAATATGGGTGTGAGAACCAGTAGAAGGACTGTTGCAAAAGCCATTATAAAGCCTATGAGGATTAAAAGGAGCCCTATGTGAAAAACCTTCATATGCCATGACCACGTAGCTTAATATCTTAATGCTATCTTGAAGCTCTTTCAGAGTTAATGATCTAGTAGTAAGTTTATAAGTTCTGATTCTTTTTATTATTGAATATTGATGGGGAGTAATGCCCCGATAAATTAGTTGACCAACTTCTAAAGGGTTCGTGCCATTAGCCCCGATGTTCTGTGAGCTCACTCTAGAGGTAGCTGTGCTATCCATGAAGAGGTGAGTGGGATGCGCCAAATAAGCATGAAATGATGAGGATGAGCATCTAGAGATGAATGGTTTATATCTGTTTACCTGCTGATTATCACCAGAGTTTGCATTCTCATAATACAGAGTGTTGGTAATTTGCTAGCAATTGATTGCATTATACTCCAGTTAAGTATTAAGAAAAGCAGTACACTGGTTACTGTTAGGGCTATTGCTAATACTATCAAGGTTTTTACAATTTTTCTGTCTGTGCCTATAACGATGGGTAGTGGTCCAATAACTAATATAGCACCACCTCTAATCCTATCCTCATCCTCCTTATACTCTTTGAGTCCTTTCCTTAGTGTACTTAGGAATATGAGTAGCACACCTACGAATATCAGTAGAAATGATAATATGAATAAGGTTAGCACAAGTTCTGTAATCAAGTACTGCGCACCATAGTGTTACCTCTTCTCTAGAAAATTAATAAGGTTAGTGTTGTCAAGTCAGAAATAATTTCATGTATAGGAGGGTAGCGGCAAGACTCTTCAGATCTACAATAGCACTTGTATTCACTGTGGATAGAAATTCTTCAGGCCTCATGAATACAACATGTAAGATTTCCCCAGCCTCTGGTGAAGCCCCTACATGCTTCAGCTTTCTAGCAACAAAAATTGTCTGTATTTCATCACTATAGCCGGGAGATACATGGACATTTGCAATTTGTGTAAGCTCTTCTGCTATATAACCTGTTTCCTCTCTAAGCTCTCTTTGTGCAGCCTCTTTCAAATCCTCACCAAGCTCAACCCTACCAGCAGGAAGCTCTAAAAGCCAGGCATTTGCAGCAGCCCTCCATTGTTTCACAAAAACAATTCTGCCATCATCAAGAACAGGCACTATAACAACAGCCTTTCCAAACCTCACTAAATCCTTCTCAAGTCTCCTACCCCTATACATCACAACCCTTCTATATAACGAAACCCTTCTACCTCTGCACAAAAACTCATCACTTATAATATTTGGGGCCTCCTCCAAGATCCGCACCCTTGCTTCAAACACCATTACACTAGATTATAGTAGTTGTTTCTACAGAAACATTAAAAAGCATTGCTAAGCAAATATATTGATTGATGATGACAACCCGGCTTCGATTGATGCAATGATAAAGAGTTACCCTGCTGATTCCACAAACCCCCTTTTTACCTTAAAGAACAAGGGCTTTTTAATTGTAGAAAAAGAGTGAATTGAGTTTATGCTGTTGGTATGTACTGCTTCAAGTATTTTATAGATTTCTCTAGATTTGTCAGCACTTCATTGTCTGGAGCTTCAAATGGGGGTATGTATTCTAGAAGGAGGTATACTTCTTTTGCTCCTGAAGCATCTATTGACTCAACAAGTTTCTCAGGCTTTATAATGCCCATTCTATTGTACTCTTCAGTAAATGGCCAGTGTCTATCAGCTTTGCCATCTGTCTGCTGTATGTGTATCGATGGAGACTGGGGTGCAAATCTCTTTAGCCATTCATATGGATCTGCCTCAATACCTCTTAAGGTGCATTGATGACCAACATCTATATTGAGCTTTACAGCCACTCCTGGTCCTACATTGGCTTTCTTCAAAACCTCATCTGTCTCAGCCATTGTCCATGGAGTCTCTCTAGGCACTGGCATAGGCTCCCAAAGAATCATTTCCAAGCCCTTTGCCTGAGCATACCTCCTCAAGGCGTTCACCAAATCAAACAGAGCAGAGTCTATGTATGATCTCCTAGAAGGATCTCCATAATCTTTAACACTCTTTGCAGCTATGTGCCCACCCGTTGCCTTAACACCTATCTTTGCAGTGAAGTCAACTGCCTTCATATACCAGTCTAATGCATCTTGTCTCATAACAGGGTCTGGATGGGATAACAGATTAAAGGAATAAGCGCCAAGTCCCGTAAATGTCGAGTGAATTGCCACACCATACCTCTTTATGGCATCCACTACAAGCCACGCCATGTACTCAACAGCATCTTGAGTAGATCTTGGATCCAGCAAATCAAAGGAGAACTGAACATACTTGACATCAAGCTTAGCGCTTATCTCAGCCCAGTCCTCTGGCAATGGCCATCTCTTTACAGCCCAGCTCAGATTTAAACCCAGGACAACTCTAGCCATACCTCTTCACACAATGTATTCCTAGTTTCGAGGTATATATAAGTTTTTATATTAACACCCTTGTTATTACCAGACATCAGCAATTTCAAAACCTTGAGGCCTCCTCACTACAAAAAGTCATTGACAAATCACCATAATGCCTCAACCCCTCCCCACACTAAAGGGTGAAGCCCCCTTAGAGGTTCATAGGTTCTATACATCTATTCAAGGCCACATCCGTAAATGTAGTACTAGTAGTGTGTTTCAGACAAGTTCATTAAGGTGTGAATAAAGTTTATGACCTGTGTCCAGGATTTAGTTTCATAAACTTTATTAAACTTGAAACTATCGATAAATATTGATGGTGGGGAAACGCTTTGCTATAGTGCTATACACCTTACCATTCACTTCATCTACTATAAGACCCCACCAAATAATTGTATCAAGTCCTAGTATCACGTCACACTCTAGTTTTCTGAGAAAAGGTTCGTCAACTAAATGAAAAACAGCTGATCTTTCAATAAATCCATTGCTTATAATAGCGCTCTCAACAGTGCATATAGCATCCACCAAAACTTTCCCGATGTGCGGGATCTCCACTGTAAATGCCTTTTCAAGTTTTTCTCTACAGTTAAGTTCATAGCCTATTCTCATAGATGCAAAGCTAGGTAGGTATTTTGGTGAAACCAGTGCTCTGCCATAAGAGAATTTATCGCCTTTAAATAACCCTACAAGTGTGTAAATCATGAAAATCACAGCTTCTGACTTACTACAGGTGGTGAAATGTATTTCTACTAATACTCAAAAACTCTCATGAATTTAGCCTTCAACTCTATGGTGGCATAGGAATTATGTATGGTCCTTCAGGAAGTGCCATGACATGTTTGCAAGGGGTTTCTCTACAAGCTATCTCCAAGGCCTCTTCAGCTGTTGATGCAGGTACTAGGTTCATTTCCTCTAGAACGCTATGCTTGATATTCTTTGTAACTACAACAACTCTGTTCTTTAGCAACACCTGTTCAAGTTTTTGCACTTCCCACTGATCTCTTAAAGGCTCATACCTCTTTATGTAGTCAAGTATTTCCTCAGGTTTTCTACTTATTGATGCAAGTTCCCTGAAGTACTCATGACCAACGCCATCTATGCACTCAGAAAGCATAACTATGTAGCCACCTTTTCTAGTAACTCTAGAAGCTGTGGCCATGCCCTTTACAGCCTGGTAAAGGTCTCTATCGAGTGGGTAACCACCGTTAGTAACTATTGTGAGGTCAGCTTCAAAAGGCGCTTCTACTTTTACATACCTATCCAGCTCCCTGACGCCATGCTCATGCGCCTCATAAGGACTTCCAGCAACTACACTAAACACCCTTTTCTCTTTATCTAAAAGTACGTGAACAATGAACCTATAGTTCTTAACAAGTTTAGAAGCCTCAACCATATCTTCATGAACAGGGTTTCCCTCGAGGAAGCCATAGTCGGCTTTTGGATGTGAGAGCATTTTGTAGCCATGATTTTGATAAACAGTTTTTGTAGCTGAAACACCAGGTAAGATGAGCTTCCTCCCACCACTGTACCCAGCAAAGAAGTGAGGCTCTATAAGTCCAACACCTATAATAAGCTCTGCATCAAAAACAGATTTATTGATGTAGACCTCTGTTCCATAGCTTGTTCTCCCCAGGTACACCATAGACTTGTCATCGTCAGAATTGTGACTATATATTGTGTATTCCTCAACTATACTTTTTCCAACAAGCTCCTCCATCTCTTCCCTCGCATGGGGTTTGTGCAGACCTGTAGCAATCACAATCTCTACAGAGCTTCTTTCTATACCTACAGCTCTAAGCTCACTTAATAGAGCTTCAAGAAGTAATCTATTTGGTGTTGCTCTGGTCTTATCTGTGATCAATATTACTACCTTTCGTTTTTTTGATGCTAGGATATGCAACGGCTCAGAACCAATAGGTTTTCTAAGGCTTTCTCTAACTAGCTTTTCCACCTCTTTAACGTAAAAACCTCTGGGGAGCATTGAGTACAGTACAGTGGTTTTCTCAGGTAAATCTAGCTCTATATAGCTCTTTCCATAGGGAAAACGCACCTTCATAGAATCTCACTCTTCGGGTAACACCTTGCCTGGATTGAGCACGTTGTTTGGGTCTAGAACAGCCTTCAGTTTCCTCATAGTCTCTATCCATGTATCGCCTAGAAGCCTCTTCACATACTTTCTCCTAATATACCCGATTCCATGTTCTCCCGTTATCACCCCTCCAAGCATAAGTGCAGCATTATATACTTCCTCAGTTATCTTCTCAAGCTGATCTCTGCTAAAGCCTTGATAGTTCAATACATGTACATGCACATTTCCATCCCCCACATGACCATAGACAGGAAGCCATATTCCATACCTCTTTTCCACATCTATGATATTCTCAATAAACCTATCTACATTGCCTAGGGGTACTGTTGTATCGAGGATATCAAATGTCTCACTCTTCAATGAAGAGAATATCTCGCTCCTAATCTTGAGCAAGGTTTTCTGTTCATCATCTCTCTGTGTAGCAAATGGCTCTAAAGATTCCTCCTCCCTTGCAACTCTATCCAGATACTCTAGTTCTAGGAATAGTGTATCCTCCAAAGCCTCTGCCAGCATTATCATTAAGAAATAGTCACCCTCTTTAATGGGCCACTGAAGTCCAAGGTACTTTGCAGAAGTCTCAATAACTCTTCTATCGAAGTACTCTAGAGCTAGGGGTATGAAGCCTGAGAAGAGGAGCTTTTTAGCTGCTCTAAAAGCCTTCACCCTACTGTCAAAAGGTATTATGACTGTTGCTGTATAGCCCCACTTCGGATAGAGCCTTAGATATGCTCTCGTTATAACACCCAGAATACCTTCGCTACCTATGAATAGGTGTGCTAGGTTATAGCCAAAATTGTTCTTTATGGTTTTTGCACCAAGTTTCAGAACCTCTCCACTGGGGAGCACGACCTCTAAACCTAGGACATAGCTCCTCACAACACCTGTTTTAACAGCTCTAGAACCACCAGCATTACAAGCTATCAAACCGCCTACAGATGCACCTTCATCACCTGGGTGAGCAGGAAACATAAGGTTGTGTTTATCAGCTTCTTCAAGGAGTTTTCCAAAAGACGCCCCAGCCTCAACCTCTGCAACCATGTTTTCAGAATCTATTATCACTTTATCCATTCTCTCCAAAGACATTACTATGCCCGGCTTTATCGGTATAGCCCCTCCAACCAACCCAGTCCCACCACCCCTAACATATACAGGCACTTTATACTTGTTAGCTATTCTAAGAACTTCTGCAACCTCTTCTGTGCTACCAGGCTTTACAACAATAACATCTTTAATAGGCTGTGGTCTAACACCATAAGCAGTTTCGTCATAGAGATACCTCTCTATAGCCTTCTCCTCTACAACAACCCATGTATCTCCAACAACAGCTCTAAGCTCATTAATAATGGGTCTTGGTAATGCACTCACTTTACTTCACCTCCTTAAAACCCTCTAGAGCCTGTAATAGCTTTTTAGCAATATCGTAGATGTCTCCAACAACAAACAGATCACAGTATTTTGCAATAGGTGCACTTGGATCTGTATTTACTGCGATAATGTATTGCGAGTCTTTCATTCCCGCTATGTGCTGTGGAGCACCTGAGATTCCCAGGGCTATGTAGAGCCTTGGTCTAACTATATTACCGCTGAACCCTACCTGTCTATCTCTCTCCATCCAGCCCATGTCAACCAAGGGCCTGCTACAAGCTAGCTGAGCATTGAGAGCTTTTGCAAGCTCTTCAAATAGCTTTATATCCTCCTTACTTCTCACACCCTTACCTATGGAAACTATTATAGTGGCTTCAGAGAGCTTTACGGTCTTCCTCTTGGAAACCCCTACAACCCTTACATCATCGTCTTCAGAAAGGCTAAGATTTTTAGCTATGGCCTCTCCTTTCCTACTATAGTCTGGCTGAGGTAAGGGAAACACACCAGGTCTTACTGTAGCCATTACAGGGCTTGTCAAGGTCTTTATATGCGCAATTATGTTCCCTGTGAAGGCAGGTCTCACCTGCACTATATCTCCAGCATCATCAACATATACATCCAGGCAGTCTGCTGTAATGCCAGTTCTAATAGCTGCGGCAACGCGAGGCGCTATACTCCTACCCCATGGAGTTGCAGGGACTAAAACTAGCTTAGGTTTTGCATAGCTTATGGCATCAATCAAAGCATTTCTATGCACTACTGGATTAGGCAAAAACCTCTCTTTAACTATGTACTCTAGAACCTCATCAGCTCCGAAAGCTATTAGCTCCTTAGAATGCTTTTCAGCATTCTCTTCGCTTGTTACTATTGCTGCATGTAGCACTCCACCAATTTTAGGCAGTAACCCCCTCGCCTTTCCTAGCAACTCGAAGGAGGCTCTATGAATACTTCCGCTATAGTTTTCAGCATACACAAGAATGCCACGCCAGCTCATTGAATAACACCCAGCTCCTTCAAAGTGTTTAACAATGTTATTATACTTTCGTCACCTTTAACAAATCTCGCCATTCTTCCCTTCTCAAGTGCGTAATATGCCTTCACAACCCTAGTTGGTGAACCTGCTAAACCAAACCTGCCTACATCTGCTACGTCACTAAGGTAATCAGCATTCCAGACCTCTATCTTAGCTCTTTTAGCCCTCAGAACATCGCTTATCTTCGGCATCGAAGGCTCTACAAACTCTTCCTTAAATATCACTGGTCGTGAGAGAGCTATTAGTGCTGGGAGCTTTAAATCAACAGTATAGTAAGCATCGCCATAATCAGCCTCTACAATGATTCTATCCCTAGTAATATCCACAACTCTGATAACAAAGGATATATGTGGAATCTTTAGGTGTTCAGCAACCTCAGGGCCAACATGTGCAGTGTCGCCATCAACAGACTTCTCACCACATAAAATAATGTCAAATGATCCCAGCTTTCTTATAGCTGCGGCAAGGGTATATGAAGTAGCTAGAGTATCTGCACCAGCAAATCTCTTATCGCTAAGCAGAATAGCTCTATCAACACCCCTAGCAATTGCATCTCTTAGTGCGGGCTCTGCATGCGGAGGTGCCATGGATAAAGAGGTTATCGTTCCTCCAAAAAGCCTCTTAATCCTCTTAGCAACCTCAATTGCATAAAGATCAAAGGGGTTTATTTCTAGGGTAGTTGAACTCCTATCAACAGTCCCCCTCTCGATATCAAACTTAGCCTTGGTTATATCTGGCGCAGGCTTGATTAAAACTACTATATTCAGTGCACCCCACCTCGGCATACAATATTGCTTCTAGTTTTAAATATCTTTGACTCAGCTGCTATAGGGATGAAAATGGCTATGCTGTAATTGCTCGTTATACAGCTTCATACTCTCTATGATGAAAAGCTTTGCTGTGTTCTGCAACAATGCTTTTTAATTTTCTCTTAGCAATTCAAAGGGTGTGGTGTGTTTATATGAGTGTAGCATCTAATAAGATTAAGTTCTTGCTGAGTAAGATGAGTATAGAGGAAAAGGTTGCTCAGTTGCAATCCATACCTGTAGACAGGTTATTGGAGGGAAAGGAGTTTTCTGAAGAGAAGGCAAAGTCACTTCTCATGCATGGTATTGGTGAAATTACTCGCATTGGGGGCTCTGGAATAGGTTTGTCGCCAAGAGAAGCTGCTAAGATTGCTAATAAGGTGCAAAAGTTCTTGGTTGAGAGAACGAGGTTAGGAATACCTGCAATAATTCATGAGGAGTGCTTAGCAGGACTACTTACCCCCACAGCTACAGTTTTTCCACAGGCAATAGCCCTTGCCTCTACATGGAGCCCCGAGCTTGTTTATAGAGTTGCTTCTGCTATAAGACAACAAGTTCTGTGTATAGGATCTAGACACTGTCTATCCCCAGTTCTAGATCTTTGCCGAGACCCTAGATGGGGCAGGTGTGAGGAGACTTATGGCGAGGACCCATATCTTGTAGCCTCAATAGGACTTGCCTATGTCTCAGGGCTTCAAGGTGATGATCTGAAGAGAGGTGTTATTGCTACTACGAAGCATTTTGCTGGACATGGTTTTCCAGAGGGTGGTAGAAACATTGCACAAGTTCACCTCGGTTCAAGGGAGTTTCTAGAGCAGCATCTCTACACATTTGAGGTAGCTATAAGGGTTGGTAAGGCACTTGCAGTTATGCCTGCATATCATGAGATAGATGGGGTTCCATGCCATGCTAATAAATGGCTTTTAACAGATGTTTTGAGAAGTCAATGGGGTTTTGAAGGCGTTGTGGTATCAGATTATGGTGCTGTTACACAGCTCAACATGATACACAGGGTTGCAAAGAGCTGTGTAGAGTCTTTTAAGTTGGCTTTGGAGTCAGGAGTAGATATAGTGTTTCCAGACATAATATGCTTTGACGAGATTGTGCAAGCTGTTAAGGAGGGTATGATATCAGAGTCGTTACTCGATAGAGCTGTTGAGAGGGTTTTGAGGCTTAAGGAGGCTCTAGGACTCTTTGAAAACCCATATGTAGATGAGTTCAAAGTGCCTGAGGTGCTTGACAATGAGGAGCATAGATTGCTAGCATTAGAAGCTGCAAGAGAGGCTATAGTGCTGCTCAAAAACGATGGGCTACTGCCACTATCAAAGAACCTAAGGGCCATAGCAGTGATTGGGCCCAGTGCTAACGAGCCTAGGAACATGTTGGGAGATTATCACTACGATGCGCATCTGGGTAAGAGTATTACCTCTGTTAAGGTGGTCACAGTCCTCGAGGGCATTAGGAACAAGGTGTCTAAGGAGGCAAAGGTGCTCTATGCGAAGGGGTGCGATATAGATTCTCAGGATAGGAGTGGCTTTGAAGAAGCGCTGAGGATTGCGAGAGAGGCGGATGTTATTATAGCAGTTATGGGTGAGAAGAGTGGTTTAGACCCCTCATGGTTTGGTCTAAAGAAGGAGGTGGTGCAGCACACGTCAGGTGAGGGTGTTGATAGAGCGAGCCTAGGTCTTCCCGGGGTTCAAGAAGAGCTCATAAAGGAGCTTCACAGAATTGGCAAACCCATGGTATTGGTACTCATAAATGGCAGACCCCTGGCAATAACAGGCGTACTGCCATATGTTAATGCTGTGCTTGAGGCGTGGTTCCCTGGAGAGGAGGGGGGCAATGCAATAGCAGATATAATATTTGGCGACGTTAATCCTAGTGGGAGGCTACCAGTATCAGTGCCAAAGACTGTTGGGCAAGTACCTGTTTACTACTCCAGAAAACCATCTTCATTTAGGAATTACATAGATGTTGATTCAAAGCCCCTCTTCCCATTTGGCTTTGGGCTTAGCTATACAGAGTTCAGATATAGAGATCTTGTTGTTAGAACCCCTGAGGTGAAGCCATTTGGCTTTGTGGAGGTAGAGGTGACTATAGAGAATGTTGGGAAAGTTGCTGGAAAGGAAGTGGTTCAGGTATATATATCAAAGGAGTTTGCAGAAGTTGCAAGACCAGTAAAAGAGCTCAAAGCCTTTAAGAAGATCTATCTAGAGCCTGGAAAAGCGAAGAGGGTGTTATTCAGAATACCAACAGAAGCTCTAGCATTTTACGATAGAAGTATGAGCTTAGTCATAGAGCCAGGGGACTACAGGGTTATGGTAGGCAAGAGCTCGGAAGACATAGTTCTCGAAGGGAGGTTTAGAATTTTAGGAGAAAAACAGGTTGTACACTATAAAAAGCAGTACTTAGCAGAAGCTGTAGAGCTTCAATAGCATTAAACACCACATCTTTTTTCAATTTAACTACTCTTACCTCCTCCCTATGGTAAACACCTCCGCAGGGTAGAAAAGTCTCTAAGAAAAGCCTAAAAGCTTTTACAACGCTATGATATCACCATTTACCTGTACTCAGTGTTGTAGGTGATACTATAACGACGTACACCATTATGTTGAGGACTCGGGAAAGGGGTTTGCTAGCTGTTGCCAGTGTATCTGGAGGTGTTGGTGTTGGTGCAAAGGTTTTGTGGGCTAGAGCTGGTGTTGGAGCTGTTGCTGTTCAAGCATATGCAAATCCCTCTCTCGGTATTGAAATACTTGAGAAACTGGGCATGGGCATGAGCTCTGCAGAAGCTGTGAAAACAGCGCTTAGTGGGGATGCGTATAGAGAGTATAGACAGGTGGCTGTGTTGAAAGCAAATGGCGATCCATTTACCTATACTGGAAGCAGGGCACCGCCCTTCACTAGCGAGTATGTTGATGGCAATGCCATTTGCATAGGCAACACACTTAAGGATAGCTCAATACCAGAGGAGATGTGCAAGTACATAACGTCTCAAGATATTTGTGATGTGAAAAGCCTTGTCAAAGCACTTATTACCTCTCTTATACTTGGGCATAGACTCGGTGGGTCTAGGAGGGGTGATAGGAGTCTTGCTATGCTAATTGTTGGTGAGACGCTCTATGGAAAGACATATGATAGAGTTGTTGATGTAAGGGTGGATTACAGCATAAAGCCATTTAACGCCATGATAAAGATCTTAAGGCTCTTAAACTTGTGGTAACATCATTAAAGTGGATTAGTTTCAGTAATGGGATTGTTCATTACCCATGCAACTATATCCACTAGTAGTATCGAGGTATTCTATAGCTAAACACCTTTAAAGCATATTTTAGGTGTAGTGAAAACAATTGTAAGGATCTCTATGCACCAGCTCATAAGGGTTGGGTCTACAGTTCTCTACCTCACTATAGTTGGTGAAGTTCCTCAGGGCTTTGTATCAAGAGTTCTTGGGGAGCTTGTAGAGGTATATAGGTTATTTGGCGAGGGTCCAGAGCTTGTGGAGGTTTATATATATGGCTCTGAAGAACTTATGCACATTTACTTGCTTTCAGAAGCACTAGAGCTTGGCGTGGGTGTAATTGGGCAGTATAGTGTCTCTCATGACGCTTGGAGAGGGTGGCCAAGAATTCACATAGATTATAGTGCTTGCAAAGATATTGAGGAGAGGTTTCTCAAGGCATTGCTACACCATGAGGCAGCGCATAGCATTCTCCATGGCACACTCCAAAGCTACGCAATAG
>JAPWTX010000028.1 GCA_028275825.1 Ignisphaera sp.
TTCAAGTCCTGTGATTTGCGATGTAAAGGAGTTTCTAGATATAGCTAATGAGGTTGGGGGAGTTAGGGAAGTTGGTGTATCAGGCTCAGTATTAGTTGATCTCTACACAATGGAATCAGATATAGATGTTGTTGTTTATGGTGAGAGCAATGCCTTGAGAATGTACAGATTCCTCACAGAAGCTATTAATGATGGTAGACTGGGGCTTAGGAGGTATGATAGGAAATATATTGAAAAATTATATGAGGAGAGGGCTCTTGAAACACCTATACCATTCAGCACCTTTGTGAATCTAGAGAGCAGAAGAGTTTTAGAGGGATTATTCAAAAACAGGGGGTACTTCATAAGATTAATTAGAGAACCCCAGGGAGATGATGTATATAGTACCTATACCTGTACAAAAATCGGCATCATTGAGGCAAAGCTCAGAATAGAAGATGACAGCGAATCTATATACACTCCATGCAGATATAGAGCCAGTGTTGAGGAGATTATCAAAGGGCCTAAGGCAGAGATAGAAGAGATATACACACTTAGAGGGAGGTTCAATGAAATTGCAAAGAAAGGAGAAATAGTATTTGCCAGGGGATCCCTAGAGAGAATAGAATATAGAAATGGAAGAATAAAGTATAGGCTTTACCTTGGAGACCCAGGAGACTACATAACGCCATTCGCTTGAGAAAACAACTCTAAGTACCACCTCGGCTCATCTGCTGATTTAAGTTTCATACAAGTTTGTATTGAGTGATGAAGCTTGCATGATATAGATTTGCTTAGCAAGTTTTTCAAGAATAGAAATAAATCAGAGTCAACTAAGGATACTCTAAATCTAAATCAAATCTAATGCAACTTTGGCACGCAGATATTTTCCGATACGTTTATATATAAACCTCAAAGGTTATATACTGCAGGTGAGCTCCATGTCAAAAATAGGCATGAGATTTGGAGAAGCACTTGTTGGTGAAGAGCCTGAGATTGCTCACATAGATCTAATAATTGGAGACAAGGATGGACCTACTGGTATAGGTTTTGCATTTGGCTTAGCGCATCAGACCTATGGACATACAAAACTATTTGCTGTACTCACACCAAATCTCTTAGTAAAACCCGTTACACTCATAGTCCCTAAGGTGACCATCAAGAGCTTGAAACAAGCAGAGCTGGTATTTGGAGCTGCTCAGTACGCTGTTGCTAAAGCTGTTGCTGACTCTGTTGCTGAGGGTGTGATACCGAAGGATGTTGTTGACGATGTTGTAATTATATGTGGTGTCTTTGTGCATCCAGCTGCTAAAGACCCTGATAAAGTATTTAAGTATAACTATGAGGCTACTAAGCTAGCTATTAAGAGGGCTATGAGTGGAGAACCGAAAATAGAAGAGATATTGAGTAAAAGGGATGTCGCTGTACACCCATTTTATAAGCCAAAGAAGTAGCTAGTCTCCTCTAGTCCTGCACTTTTTTTCACTTTTTCAACAACTCTTATACTCGATATTTCTGTGTATGGATACTGCCCTTTCTCATCTTTTTCATATCTCTTTACCATATCCCATATATTCAAAAGTGCTATGGAAACTGCTGTGAGGGCCTCCATTTCAACTCCTGTTCTCTCCCTGGTTTTTACCAATACCTCTACACAGATATCATCATTTTCAATGCTTATCTTAGGTTCAACATAATCTATTTTAATTGGATGGCAGAAGGGTAGGAGTAGGTGTGTGAGTTTTGCTGCCTCTATTGCAATTACCGATGTTGTTGCTATCACATTTCCCTTCTCAACTTCGCCTCTCTTAATTCTCTCAATAGTCTCTTTCTTAAGCTTTATACACCCCTTTGCAATAGCCTCCCTACCAACCTCTTCCTTACCGCTAACATCAATCATTTTCGCACTCACAGCACAACACCCGTACCTATATCTATAGAAGTGCTGAAAAACTCTTAAACTCTATGAATGTAGCTAAATATAGCCCAGTGATGCCATTGCTTGTCTCATTTATAGAGGTGCATGATGGTATTAAATTCTTTGAGTATCTGAAAAGCCTTGGATGTCAGATATCTGAAGAAGTGCATAGCGTACTACCAGACTCCTCAGAGTATGGACTATACACCTGCATCAAGGACAATGATATAAAAGCTCTGTTCGCATTGCATTATATAGACCACCACTATGCAGCATTGCTAGAGCTAGAGGATAATGCAAGCGATAGAGAAGTCGTTGAGGCATTGCTAAGAGCTAAGGATAAGGGTGTGTGGATTGCTCCTGTAGAATATGTTCTTTTTGTGCCCCTAGACTACACAGTTATAAAGAATATAGCAAGCTACGTTGATGAAATGCAGGATAAGGTTAGCCAATATCTTGAGTACTATGAAAAGAGCGAGAGTCCCTGGAAGAACATGCTCAAAGACTTTACACCAGCTTTAATAGCGTTCTCTAAAGAAGAAAAACAAAGAAAAGACAATAACACAATAATAGCTCCTCACCATACACAATGAAAAATCCACAAATATAACGATAGGAAATATGCAAACTACTCAAAAAGACCCTCTAAAGCTAGGAAGTAAAATTAACTGAATGTGTTTCGTAACAGTGTAGTTCATGGCGAAGAACCTCATAAACCTAGACCACCAGTAAACAACCACTAACCAGCTTCATAGACAGAGGTGTGATAATAACACATCTGATACCAAGCTGTTTCTCTATCCATAATTATTTGCTTGTGTTGGTGTATTCATGGTTTTTAAGCTTTATTTATTTGGTTTTTGTAGCACTGTTTATGTGTTTCTATAGCCTATGTGTATATGGGTCGTTGGACATGTTGACTGATGAAGCATGGCGGTAGGAGTGAAAGGCATTGAATCTCCATCTACCGAGAAATGGTG
The DNA here is from genome assembly GCA_028275825.1 of Ignisphaera sp. Classification (GTDB taxonomy): domain Archaea; phylum Thermoproteota; class Thermoprotei_A; order Sulfolobales; family Ignisphaeraceae; genus Ignisphaera. The sequence goes on from JAPWTX010000028.1 coordinate 2,878, forward strand.
GCAAAGAAACGGAGTTTGATTCAGATTTTTCTAAGCTGTTTCCAAGGCTCATAACACACTCTTTTCCATATTCTTTCAGCTATAGAGATGTTTTCATTGATATGTGCAAGAATGGCTATATCGCTTATGCCTTTATACAAAACCACATCATCTTCATAAGAACATGCAAGTCTCTCAATAAAGTTAGAGGTTCTATTATCAAGATGTTCGATGAATGCCTCAGAATAGTTTAGTTCTGAAAACAGTTTTCTAGATGGAATATTGTTTTCTCTCGTTGTAGCCAGGAAAATATGTTGATTGTTTTCAAAAAGGCTTTCAACTGAAGTTACAAGAGCCTTGCCCACACCACGCCCTCTAAATTTGCTGTCTACAGCGACATAGTATATAACGATAGTTGGAAGAGGCTTTGTTAAAGCCTTGTAAAACACTATAATACCTATTGTCATCTCCTTGTCGCTAGCTACGAGTACTCTGCAAATGCCTTTTTCTATGCAAGATGATGCAAAGTATGAATGGTACCATCCCATTACATGCTCCAGAAACTTTTTAGCTATATTCAGACACTCTTCATTGCATTCCACTATTCCAATCACATCACCCACAGTATAATTTCGGTTACCTCTCTCCCTTATAATCCTCTAGTCGTTTAAATAATACAGTAGTAGTCTACCAGTGTTACCTGGTTGAGATACGTGCTAACACAAGCGTTAGATACAGCACTAGTCCTTTTCGGCTCTCTGAGAAGTAAGATTGATGAAGTAATAAGTATTGATGTCGCTAAGGAAGTGAAAACTTTGTGGATACCGTATAGAGGTGTTCGCAACCCCTACATGAAGAGAATTAATGTAGCTGCTATAGATAGTGGCTATAATTATAAGGAGTTCAGAGGATATGCACTCTACATACAGAACACTGCATGGATACATATCGACTCTAAGGGAGGCGAGCAATGCAATGGCATTGCTGATGTAGATGTGATCTCTACTAGCAACATAGAATATGAGCTTTCACTACTATCAATAGCTAGAGAAGTTGAAGCTATGTCAAAACTCGTTACATCTGCAGACATCATTCTTGTTGATGGTAGTGCTGTAGCGATGTTCTCGAAACTGAGGAGGGCTATGTTGGAAAGTGAGCATGAGCTTCTAGACTTTAAAGGAATTAAAGTCTCTGAAGTGTTGAAGAATTTTCTTATAACCCTCTCCCTCTATCCACGAAAATTTGTATTTCTATCCAAAAACTCCACAGCAAAGGATATTCTAGGCTTTGTGAAGGGAGATATATACTATTTTGAGAGATACACAGAAGGTTTACCCGGATATACAAAGCCCTTGAACTTAACGCAATCCAAACACATGGGTATAGCTTTAGCAGCAAAAATGTTTACACATAGCATGAAAAGTACTACAGGGATTAAAGCATCTATATACATGTCTTATGTGAGGTTCGAGCCATATGCAAGGGTGTACAGAGTAGAGCTTGTGGGGGAGTTTGATGAACCTGTAGAGCCAAGGATACGATACTTAATAGACGTGCTTTCAATAGCTACAGTCTCAGGATATCCATACCCATTAATGAGAGCAGATCAGATTGCTAAGGTTAGCAACAATGATGTGGAGAGAGTAGTGGCTGTTCTAGGTGTGATGGAAGATCCGTATAGCAGGGAACCTATATAGGTGGGTATATGTCATTGCAAAAGCTATTTGAAGTTGATTTTAGTAAGGAGAACGAGATTGTTGGCTACATAGTTGGTGAAGCCAAGCCTTACGAAGCTGAGATACTTGCCTTCAGACCTTTGTCTATGGGGGAATACTTGTATATAGAGTACCACGGCTACAGAGTGCTAGCATTTGTAGCCACATCAATAACAGGTAGCCTAGTTATATCAAGAGATCTTGTGGATCCGAGAGATGTAGAAAGACTTGTAAAAAGTATTAGAGTAGGTGAGAGACTTTTCTACCATAGGGGTAGGATAAAGATTCTTGGCTCAATAGATAACAGTTCAATGAAATTGCACATACCACCAGTTCCACCACCTCCAGGAACAGAAGTTTACAAAGCTCCAAAGGCTGTACTAGAAAGAATCTTTACACCTAGCACCCCAGCTCATATAAGGGTTGGGGCTCTTTTGAGAGAGCCTGAGGTAGAGGTAAGGATTAATGTAAATAAGGTTGTTTCAAGGCATCTGGGGATACTTGCTATGACTGGTATGGGGAAGAGCAACCTTGTTGCTCTGCTTTCAAAAAGAGTTTCAGAACTTGGTGGAACTGTTATCATATTTGATTATCATGGCGAGTACCTCTCCCTACCTAATACAGTAGTTATCAAGCCTATGCTAGATCCAGCACGATTAACATTAGATGAGCTTGCAAGGCTTTTGAACATACCGAGAAATGCAACGAGGCAGAGAATGGTTTTAAAGGAGTGTTTAGATTCCATAGATGTGGAGGTAAGTAAAGAGTTTTTCAATGGTTTAAAGAGATGCATTCAGGGGAAGGCTGCTAGATATGGTTCATCAGCACAGAAGGTTCTAGACTCTGTAACTGTTTATGAAGGCTTTCTAAAAAGGGTTTTGAAGGAGAGTTCAGGTGATGTTATGGAGAGGGTATCTATAGGCTCAATAAATGCTGTTGATCTCAGCGAACTTCATCTAAACCACGCTGATGCAGTTATAGCGCACTGGCTATCAAGAATCTTAGAGGCTAGGAAAGCTAGTGTATGGAGCAATGGTGTAAAAGGCTTTCCAACCCCCATCATAGCTGTTATAGAAGAGGCTCACATATTTATACCAGCTGGGGAAGAGACTGCAACTAAACAGAGGGCTTCTATGGTTGCTAGAGAAGGAAGAAAATTTGGATTAGGCGTTGTGGTGGTTTCCCAGAGACCCAGAGGTCTAGATCCAACCATACTCAGCCAGCTTGGAAACTTAGCAATTCTAAGAATTGTTCATCCAGAAGATCAGATGTACGTTTCAAAGTATTGTGAACCCGTTATGCAGGATGTTATGGAGGAGTTACCAGGTCTAAATGTTGGCGAAGCTATATTGCTAGGGGAGTGGGTAGCAGTACCAGCAGCTGTAAAAATAGATCTTGTTAGCGAGAAAGTAGCAGGGGGAGATATTGACGCTGTTAGCATCTGGAGTCTCTATGCATCGAAAAAGAGTAGTGAGGTTGTGTTATAGTTGGGCGTAGCTATGTGTCAAAAGACTTTACTGCCTTAAACCTCTAAATCCTTCATAGTTATCTTTTTTCTCGATCTTCCTACCTCAACACCCTCAAGCTCTTCAGACAATATTTCTTCCTCTTTTTTGGCCTCTCTTAAGCAGCCAAGTTCTCTTAGCTTTAGATACACATTTCTCACAGCTAAGAATACCTCATCTTCGCTTTTAGCCCCTGTTATCACCATTTTGCCGCTACTAAATATGAGGAGTACGACATGGGGATCACTCATTCTGTAGATAAGCCCTGGGAACTGCTCAGGTTCATACATTGTGTTTTCCAGTAAGAAGGCTACTTTCTCAAGCATTACCTCTGCTCCAAGGTTGGCAGAAGCAACAATGTTTTGAACCTGGATCCTTGGCTTAGAGGTTATTGTTACGTAGTACTTCAGAAGCATTTTTATGATCCTCTTTACAGCCCTTATCAGCATGGGGGTGCTTTTAGCCCCTGTCACAACCATTCTTCCAGATCTAAATACAAGAGCTGTTACCTTTGGATTTTCAAGTCTTAGTACAAGTCCTGGGAACTGCTCAGGATCGTATTCGACGTTAGGCAATGCTTTATCGATATACTCTAAGTCTATGGGTTGCCCAATCGTTACTGTAGCCACTATGTTTTCTACCTTAACCTGTACAAAGGGGTTGCTTAAATCCATCAAGTACTTTTCATAGAATTGCCTATAATAGGAATCTAGATCTGAAATAGTCTCACACTCAGTGAACTTCCTTTTAAATTCGTAGCTTATATACTTTAAATAGGGTTTATAAGCTATTTTTAAATCATGAGTTTATAGTGCTGAGAGAAGTCTCTCTATTGTAGTAAGCGTTGGAAGTTCATATACACCTTCTGTCTCGACAATAGCGTAAGGCATGGCCTCTCCAAGGATTCCAAGCCTCTTCACTATGGGTGAAAGAAAGCTTTGTGTAGAGGTAGATACAGCTGTACCTGATTGGTATGCTCCAGCTGCTGGAAGAATCACCAGAGTTGAGCTGTTTTGCAGAGGTACTTTGAGAAAGCATGGAAATTTCGTTACCGTCTCCGTAACAGGATCTTTCAAAACTATACTTGGATGCTCATGACCTATGATAATGAGGTTGTAGCCATCGAGCTGAAAATCTTTATGACCATGTATGAAAAGTGTTGAACCCGCTTGAAAGCTCTCATAAAACTCTATACCGTATCTCATAGAGAGTGAGTAAACGAAATTATCGTGATTTCCGCGCACTAGTACAACTCTACTAAACCTCTTTTTAACATAGGTTAGAAAGTCACTGAGATCCCTAGACTCTTTCCTACCAAGCTTATCAAAGAGATGCTTAACATCACCAACAATTATCAGCGTGTCTGCATTTGCCAGACTTAAGCCTCTTTCAACGATTTCAATAACCCTCTTTAGCTGTAGCCTAGGTAAATACACCCCTCTTGTAGCCATATACTCTTCGAAACCGAGGTGTACATCAGCTAAGAGTAGTGCCTTGAGCTCGGGAAGTGAGAGGTAAGCAAGGGGCAGATCCTCGACAGCAAAGAGATTTTCATATATCTTGTAGAGCATTAAAATCCCTTTAAATAATCTAAATCTACGTAAAGAACCTTGCCACCTCTTCCACGTTAAAGCTGGCTATAGCCTCTTCAATCTTCTTTGGATCTAAACCAAGCTCAGCCCCAAACCTCTTAACATCATCCAGAGCCATTTTAGATGCCTCTTCATAGCCAAATCCATTGAGCTCGTAATGTGTCTTCTGAAGCTCATAAATGGCATAGAGATTGCTAAGCACATCCTCAGCAGTTACTTTCTGTATTATTAGCCCTGCATGCACTATAACAACATCACCAGGCTGCAAATCACCAACACCATTAACGACTTCGACAACAGCACCCCCCAAACTAACCTTGGAGATAATATCACCAACCTCTACAACTTTTGCCAATACCCCTAAACACATTGACATTTAACACCTGGATAGTAAAAATATAGAGTTGTCTGGAAGCATTTATTTTTTACTAATTTGATGAAAAGAAATAAGGGATTGGGATAAAAATGAAGAGAGTTTAAATACCTTCAGACAAAGCTATGGCTTCATTTAGTGGGTGCTGTTGTAACCACTTTCTTCTCAGTGGCAATTCTTTGAATCTGAGGAACTCTAATCATTTTCTCAAATAGCAATATACCTCCCCATACACCTACTGTAGCCAAAGCCATTGTGACGCCAGCCGTAGCCATTTCATGTAGTGCCGTAGCCCATTCCGCAGGGCTCTGCATAGCGGTTAGGAATGGCGGCCATGGCACAACCTCTCCATGCCACACATGCTCTAGAGCCAATATGCCTGCACCACCCCACAGCAAACCCTCTAGCAACCCAAGCCTAAACCTCTCCGAAAACCCTCTTGCAGCTCTTCTAATAATGGATACTACTATGGCTATTATTGAGGGTACTATAAAGCACGCCATTGTAGTGCACCAAAAAAACTTTTTTGTGCACTAGCTAAAAAGTTTTTATGAGGTGTCTACAAATGTGGTTGTTGGTGCTAGGCTACGCTGCGGTAATAACTACAGTATTGTGGTATGTATACAGAGCTAGAGGAGAAGATCTCTGTCTTAACTACTTATCCATAATACTATGGGGAGCGACAGTGATGTTCTTTATAGATAGCCTCTATAGTTATCTAAATGGTGAGGAGTTTATCGAAATTAGCGTTGATGCTGCTGTTTTAGGATTTTCATTGCTTCTTGTAGCGCTTGTAGTATGGCTCTTTATACTATTTTTAAAGGATCCGAAGAGGGTTTTTCGCAAGGCATTATGAAGTTTTAAAGAATTTTAAATCTCTTTTTCTTAAACTCAGTTTCTTGAAGTATTATGAATGTTGATAGAGTAGTTGCTGTGCTTGCAAATACTCTTTATGTTATTGAGAGAAAGAGCATTGGGGTTAGAAGGGCTTTTTCCTATGTGTGTAGAGTGCATGGCTGTGGCAAAACTCTTTTGGATAGGGAGTTTTTGTTTGAGTTAGCGCTGAGATTTGTTTCAAGTTACTACACACTTCTCTATATTGTTGAGAGGGGTGGTAGGGTTAAGAGATATAGTCACAAGGTTCTTGCAAGACTTTTTCTGTACAAATGGCTTTTGGAGGAAGGTGAGAGAATGGATTCAAGGTTGAGAAAGAGTGTAGAGCGGGATTTGCCTGGTGTAGGAAGGGTTTTGACGAACATTGAGGAGCCTTGGGCAATGCTATCCTATCCAAAGTGGCTTTTCGATAAGGTGATAAATGTGATGCCTGTTGATGAAGCTATAGCTATGTTGAATGCTATGAATAGAAGGGTTGTGTGGGTAAGGATAAATACCCTTAGGATTGACGTTGATAAGGCATTGCACGAGCTTGAGAGAAATGGCATTGTATATGAGGTTGAGAAGAGCATTCCATTTCTTATAAGGGTTATCAGAAGTAAGACTCCTATTAGAAGGATTGACCTATTTAAGAATGGCTCAATAATAGTACAAGACAAGGCCAGTGTACTCACTGTCATAGCGCTTAGACCAGAGCCAAACATGCTTATATATGACTTTGCGGCTGCACCAGGAATCAAAACATCTTTAATAATGCAGCTGACGGAGAATAGGGCTAGGGTTATAGCAATTGATATGTCTAGAAAGAGGTTAGAGGCCATGAAGCTTTTGCTACAGGTTTATGGAGTTGATATGAATAGAGTTGATCTTGTCCTAGGGGATAGCAGAACAATATCTCTGAGCAGATGCTCAGACGCTGCCCTTGTCGACGCTCCTTGTAGTAGTAGTGGAGCTGTATCCAAAGATCCTGCAGTAAAAATTATTCTGAGGGATAGCAGAATACCGAAGAGAATGAGCGAGATTCAGAAAAGGATGTTGATGAATGCCTTGAGATATAGTGATAGGGTAACCTACGCAACATGTTCTATACTGCCAGATGAAGGAGAAGAGGTGATAGAAGACGTGCTGAAAATGAGTGTTGAACACAAGCTTATGGATGCACCAATACCTGTGTCTAGAGGTTATAAAGCATACTCTATTTGGAGTAAGGTCAGAAGAACACTTCCACATATAGATAATAGTGAGGGCTTCTTCATAGCTAACTTAGAGAAGTAGAAAACAGTAAAACATATAAATTTCTTAAATATGCGTAAGGGTAATATTTCTTTTTGCAAAAGTGATATATAGAACCGGCATTATTTCACATGGTTGGGATTGTGCCCCAAAGAATGATTTCAATAAAAAAAGACAAGAATGGTTACGAAATAAGTCTTGTAGAGTTTCTAAATAGAGACAATGGGCATGGGCTTCGCATAATTGTCTCACAAAACAATAAAGTAGAGATCTATGGTTTTGGAAGCGGTTTCCCAAGCCACATAAACATGTTTCAAGGTAACGGCACTTGGCACTGGGCCACAGTTGAGGATGACCACATTGGAAAGTTTATGAAGATGCATACAAATTCCTGTGAAGATGTAGCTAATGTAATATATACTGTTGTATCGATGACCAAAGACCCTGTGTTAATGTTGTTTGCAGAGAAATTTGTAAAAAGGTATTCCATGCATGGAAGAGTGCATTGCATTGATATCGAATCTACTTAAACCTTTGAATCTCTCTTAATTTGTTTGGCCATGGTGCAAGGGTGTATTTCTTAAGCCAATTCTCATCTATCTTAGTGTTCTTCAAAACATCCATAGCTCTCTCAACAAATTCTTTACTTATAAGCCCCCTTTCCACAGCTGGGCATTCTAAGTCCAGGTAAACAACCTTTTCTCCTGTGCTAAAGTCATAGTAGAGTATCAATGGCCAGAGCCTGCAATCAAAAGGTCTTTCAGGGTATATTCTGCAAAAACCTTTTTCATTGAGAAATACACAAGGTTTGCCATTCCTGGCACCAATAGCCTTTACGCTACCCAAAGGAGTTTCTACATCAAATGCTATATTCCTAAACTTCTCTTCCTCCTCTGGCAACAGCACAGCATAGAACTTCTTACAACAATTCATGCTACAATTATTGCATATAGTGCCAAAATCCACAAAATTCAATTTACTAGCTAAATCACTAGACATGAGCTATCCGAACCCATTACATTGAATAGCTCGGTGTACAGAGGAATATAAGCTGTTGTATGATGAGTCCAAATTACGCTATTGCTTTGCATCTGAAAGTACTTGTCTTTTGTAAAAACCTTGCAATTAACTATGAATACTAGTGGGTGACGAACACTATAGTTTAATGTATCTGGGCTTTGTGAAAAGAGGTTTTTCCTGTATGTAGCTTTTACCTAGTTGTAAAGCTATTTCAGCTTTTGCCAGCTCTCTTCCAAGGTACATTGCGTGTGAGAGTTGTGAAACAAGACCCATTTCGATAATTTTGTGCTGTATTGCTTTAGCGCTTTTGCCTCTGATCAATATCTTACCTTTTCTGCCTATATATAAGGTCTCTATGCATCCGATTTCATGATTTACCCTAATCTTGAACACGCCAAGAGGGTCTAGGGTGTATGGTTTTTCATCTTCGAAAGCCTCTACAACAATGCCATAATCTTTCTCAATTTCCTCCTCATATCTCTTCTTATCCTTTAGCATGAGCAATGAGATTCCCAAATTCTTTGGAGGAGAGTTCTTGTAATAGGCAAGTGTAGCCATTTGCGAAGCTACTTTTACTTCCAATGTTGATCCCCTAGCCTTTGCACTCTTTTCAACAACTAGCACAACGCTCACACCAATTTCTTGAGCCAGCATTACCAGAGATGTGTTCACACCTATGCTATCAGCATCCACAAGCTCTACTACATTACCTACACCAGCAAATAGAGGGGTCTGCGGGTTTCTCAGCTTAAATAAGTGGTATGCTAAAAGCGATGAAAAAGTTTGTCCAAATGGTTCTAGAACAGCGTCTGCAAAAACTTTTTCAAAACCCCTACCCCTAATGACGTTTACAGCCTTTTCAAGGAGCTCCATCCTTGCATCAGGTCTCTTAGGTATGGTATTGGTGGTAGGATCTCTGGGGATGGTGACAACAGCTACATCTCTATCTACACATCTAATCTTATCTATGTTGGTCAAGTCGATGTTTATAACCATGTCTGCACCTGCTTGCAGAGCAGAGTTGATTTCGCTGGGAATTGATGTGTCTACAGCTATTGGTGCTCCAATCCTTTCCTTCAGCGTCTTTACAGCTTCAGAAACCTCGTGTGGATGTGGGTGCAGGGCCTCAAAACCTAATGCAATAATATCGGCACCATTTTCAGCATATTTCTCAGCTTCACTAATAAGCATCTCTTTGCTGAGAAGGTGGGCTTCAGAAATTTCGGTTGCTACTCTAATTGGTGGGGGGCTTAGCGGTACTCTCAGTCTTCCTACAGTCAAGCTGTTCTCATCTGTTAGAAGTTCCTCAAAATGCTTCAATATCTCTCTATTCCTCTCCTCAATTGCACTACTCAGCACCTCATCAGCAGGTACATCAGGTGAAAGCATGCTTAGATCACTTAGTCTTAGTATTTCACCAATGTCATAGGCATTTACAGTACCCTTAACAGCCTTTACACCAGTAACCTCTTCAACAACTCTTCCAGAACCTCTTGCAAGACCAGGTAGCAGTATGTAGTCAAATCCTTTCAAATTGCGGTACTTAAGGTACTGCGCTACGTACTCAGCAGTGAGAAAGGCAGCTATCTGCACTGGTGTAACAACTATGTCAACCTCATGCTCTGTTCTTGTCTCTGCCAACACCTTTCTTATAATAGGTTCTGCAAGTTTTCCTGTAACAATGAGTATCCTTGCCATGGATCATCAGCACCTTGCTCACAAAATCTTAATACTTCTTTTTAGATAAAATTTTATTTCACAAAAGCTCTGGTGAAACTTGTGAAGGTAGATGCTGTTGCCTGGACTATAACTGGTGGTGGTGCATATCTTAGGGAAAGTGTTGATGTAGTTGAGTATATGAAAAATAGACTTGGGCTCAAAATAACGCTGTTTCTAACTAAGTGGGGTTATGAGGTTGCCAGAATATTCGGTGTTTTGCCAAGGCTTAAAAGCATTGCCTCAGGGAGGTACTATGAAGAGTTTCTGATTGGTGATGAGGGGATGTACTATGTGGGTAGAGTTAACATGGGGAAGTATATGGCTGTGATCATAGCGCCTGCTACAGCTAACACTATAGCAAAGATAGTGCATGGAATAGCTGACAACGTGGCGACAGCATTATTTGCACAAGCAGAGAAGAGTTCTGTGCCGATAATAGTTCTTCCCACAGACACAGCAAATGAGGAGGGGTTTGTAGTCACAGAAACGCCCTGCTATATAAATAGAGCTGTGTGTTCAACAATGAATTGTGCAACTTGTCAGCCCCTCGCCATGTGCCCAGCGAAAGCTATTAAAATTGTAGAGGGGTATCCAAGGATAGATCTAGATAAATGCACAGGTTGTACAATATGTGAGAAGCTATGTCCCTATAACGCAGTTAGATGCTGGGAGAAAATAAAATTGGTCCCAAGGCAAATAGATCTAGAGAACATAAATAAGTTGACCAAAATGAGGGGGGTTCTTGTAGTTAAAAGCCCTTGGGAAATAGCTGAAAAAGTTAAGGCAATGCTAAAGACTTGAACATTCTTATCCATACTAAGTTTACCACATACAAATAGTTGAATCCATGGAGAGATTGAATAAATCTAATAGTCATCACCATCCTCAATGAATGAAAGTACTGTTAACCTAACTCATTACAACAAGGTTTTGTTCAAACCTGCTAGCTGTATTTGAATGTATAGCTGGTTATTCACTGTTGATATCTAGCGTAGTGCGCTGTGAAATGCATAAACTGCATGAATAGATATATTTGCTTGCAGCTATAATATAAATGTGAGGAGAGGTGAGGGTATCTTGGCTCAGCAGCCTAGCAGTATTAGTGATGATGAAAAGATCTGGGCCTTTCTAGCATGGCTTCTCTCAATAATTGGGGCAATACTAGTGTTAGTACTTAAACCTGGGTATAGATATGCAAAGTACTGGGCATACCTATCACTATCATTCTTCATAATAGCTATAATAGCTGGAGTCATAAACATTATTCTAGGGTTTATACCAGTCATAGGATGGGTGTTGTCAACCTTAATAAGCCTCGCCATATTCATTATCTGGGTTATAGGTATAGTGAGAGCGCTTCAGTTAACATGGTGGAAACCGCCAATAATATATGATATGGCTAAAGCTCTTGGGATAGAACGCACCTAAAGCAAAAATTTTTCTCTATATATACATCGCTTTACCCTGCTTTTGAGATGTAGAGATATTCTTATTAATAATTGACTACTCTACAAGACGAGATAAATATCCGCAACAAAGCCTAAGTAAATCCTCAGAAAATAGCGTAAGATGGATATACTAAAAATGATATAGCAATAAGGAGAAACACTTACAATTAATTAACTAAAAACCAAACTAAATTCTGTTTCAGAAAACATACATATTGCTTATCATTTTTTAATGCAGTCATTGTTGTTGTGTAGATTCATAACAATATTTGTTGATGATGCTATGGCTGGGTCATTATTTATGATGTGTGGTGACAGGGCTAATACTATGGTGGTATTTGGGTAAGAGGTTTGATTGTTTTTAAGGGTTCTTGAGGAGTTTAGAGAACTAGGATGGTCTTAGAAGCAATGTAAAATACTGAGTGTTGTTTTTCTACATAGTGTCCTTGTGTAAGTTCAGTAAAGCTTATTTCTGTTCGTATTGAGTTGATTATTGAGGTACTTACCGTGGATGGGTGGAGGCTGGTTAAATCATTGACGATACTCATTGCGCTGAGCATTGTTGGTGGGGTTCTTAAGATCTATGGGAGTGTTGTAGGGGGGTCGAAATCTGTTTTTGTAGATGCAGCTACATCTATTGCAAATACTATTGCTATTCTAATGATTCTCATATTCTTTAGAGAGGGTATGGAGCCTCCTGATATAGATCATCACTATGGTCACTACAGGCTAGCCATAGGAGGTCCTATATCTATGCTAATGCTCTACTCCTTTGTTGCCGGCATAGTTACTGTGGATCTGTTTGACTCTTTTGGGAAAGCTTATAGAGTTAGCTATGAATCCCCCATCTACGCTTCTATAGCTATTATCCCCTACGGATTGGCTGTGATGATAACAAAGAGATTACACCCAATAGTGTATAGCTATGGAGGGTTCACTGCTATAGAGCTTATAGAGAGCACAATATCCATACTATCATCGTTAGGAGGTGCTGCAATAAGCTACATCATCGACTTTATTGGTGCTATAGCTTTGACTGTATACTTATTCTACGAGCTTGTCAAGAGCCTTAGAGAGATAGTCATTGATGTAAGCGATATAGCGCCAATAGATGTCATTGACAGAATCCACAGAGTAGCTAAAGACTTTGGTGCAAATGTTGAGAGAATAAGGGTTAGGAGGATAATTGAGAACATTTACCAAGGAGATGTAGTTGTTAGAGTAGAGCCAAGTACACCCATAGAAAAAGCTCATAGTGTTGCTGACAACATTGAGAAAGAGCTTAAAAAACAGGGTATAGACATCGTTATCCATGTAGAGCCATCAAATGAACCCAAGCAAAAATAACAATATCAAAGCAGAGCTAAGCATAGTTGAATTAGCTAAGAAACTTTATTCACATTGCTAGTGGTAAACATTAAGAACATGCAAGGGGTGTTTCCCCTCTAACGGTACTCGATGTTATCTGTGAATTGTATTTCCGTTAGCAGGGCTGCACCTCTGTGTGGGCTCACTAGCATCACCCACACCCCATAGGTGTCTGTAGAGCCAAACACCACGAGGCACCCATCCGAATCTCTATATCAACTCAGTGCAGATCATCCGAGAAACTATAAAGTATAGAGGTGTTTAAACATTAACTCTAAGAGCCAAGTATCTACAGATATTCACAAATATTTAAACTTACCAACAGTTCTGTAACAGCCTCACAATATTGTTGAAGTGTTCATCCAACAAACATGAATTGATGAGAATGAGCATCTAGGGACAAACGGTTCTAGCTATGGTTGTAGAGTAAAGCTTTATGTTTTAGGGTGGGTGTCTGGAGGAGTTAGAGTGATGAGAGAATTATTCCGATGGTGACCAGCATTGCACCTACAACACTTCTTAGACCCACTTCTTCTCTGGCTATTAGCTTTACTATAGCTTGGGATAGTATTGGTGTTAGGGCCACGCCTAGAACTGTTTTTGATACCCCTATTACTGCTATTGAGTAGTGGAGGAGGTATAGTCCTATACCCCAGCTAAGTGTTCCTGTAGTTATGGAGATTATTACTAGGTTCTTCAGTTCTTTTCTAAGCCTAGGTTTTTCAAGCAGTGCAGCGAATGGTCCAAGGGTTATGAGTACTGTAGAGAGCCTTATTATAGCAAGTGTTAGGGGGTCTATAGATGTTGTGGCTAGTTTGATTAGAGCTGATGCTACCCCCCATGAAATAGCTGTTATAACTGCGTAGAGAACTCCAGAAGAATAGGCTTTGCCAGAGTGTGGATTCTTATTGTAAAGAGCTATTACAATGCCTAAAAACGCTAAAATGCTGCCAACAACTACAGCAAGCTCTATCCCCTCTCCTAGTAATACTACTGCCAGTGCCTGGGCTATGAATATATAGGTAAAGCCTATTATAGCTGCTAGAGATCCTCCAACAAGCTGAATGGACTTTGCATAAGCTGCATCACCGATACCAGGCCCTATAACACCCGATACCACTGCAACTAAAAGAGCGTAAAGATTGATACCACTCCTCGAACAGCTTATAATAGCTATTGGTATGAGTAGGGCGAGGGCTGCAAGAGCCCTAAATACTGTTATAGTTGCAGGCTTCAACCTCCTTCCAAATCTCTGAATCACAGCAGGGTTAAGACTCCATAAAACAGCTGCTATGATTATATAGATGCTGCTCAGCATGCTTAGCACTTTGTAGGGATACATCAATTGAATTACTTTGCTAACACTCATAAGCTTAAAAACTTTTGATTATATAGATTTGTTAATGCCATAGCTGATGTAATCAATGTGGTGGAAGTGTGTTGAGCAGGGGTAGAGGTAAGCATGTGTATGCCATACTTAGTTTGATGACACTGCTTTTAAATGGGTGGAGGAACACTATGTCAATGTTTTTCAACCCCTTGCTCAACTTCTATTCACTATCCACTACAACACCTATTGCACTAAGCATGACCATCTCATCAGCTACTTCACTCACAATATCACCTACAGTAGGCAAGGTTTATGATAGAAAAGGAGCCTCAACACTTCTCTACATAGCCTCAACAACTCAATTAGTTTCTGGAATACTTATTTTGTTTATGAGAGTGTTTGAATGGAGAATTGCACAAATATTTTTATATGCAAGCTCAGTTTTTGGAGGTGTTGCTATGGCGGGGTTCATGCTCTCCATAAACCCTTTCATGGCTACACTATACCCCTCTAAACCAGGGCTAGCCCTGGCTTTTGCACAGCTAGGTAACTACCTCTCCTTCATTTTGTGGCCACCAATAATAGCAGCACTATTTAGATGCATGGACCTGTTCAACACATTTTTGCTCCTAACACTAGTATCAACCATGCCAACAATACTCATAGCCACTATTTTCAGAGGGGTAAAAGCTTCTGAAACTATTGGTGATGGGAAAAGAGTTGGTGTTTCAGAAACTCCAAGACTCTTTAAGCTGCTTCTCATACCCATATTTTTCATAGCTTCTTCATCAATGATGATAATAAGCTTTCTTGCACCAATAATTAGCGAAGTGCTTTTAGTGGAAGCATCTAGCGTTATGATGCTTGGAGGTGTTGCCCAGGTTATGGGAGCTGTTATCTGGGGGTTAATGCTTGAAAGAGTTGATGTTCTAAAGGCTCTCCCAATCACCTACCTCATAGAAACTGCTACAGTACTCCCCATAGCAATTAGCGAACGAGCTCAAAACATAGCGATGACGCTCCTCTACTGCAGGTTATCTGCATATGCTGGTGAGCCGATTATCCACATGACTACAATACCTAGGCTATTTAGCAGAAGAGAGATGGGAAGATTGCTAGGATTACAAAGCACAGCTGTAATGCTGGCATCAATTACAGCACCAGTAGTAGGAGGACTTGCAAAGGACTTTGCTGGAACTTATAGAGCTACACTCACAATCTCAGCACTCTTCTCACTACTTGCAACACTCATAGCCACAGCAATACTATTAAAAAGAGGTGAGCAACACTATCAATAAAGCTATTCTACGCAAAGAATGAAGACAGAGCTTTTCTTTAACAGCTGTTACAAATTGCTTCAGGGCTCTGACCTCCTCCCAGCTCTGAAGTGCAAAACAGGTGGTGGATGCTCCACCTAAAAACATTAACGCATCATTCTTACAACTTGATGACTTAGCTGGCTAGGTACTCCTCAAGGAGTTTCACAAGTTGTTCAACAGTTTTCACGCTAGTCAATCTCTCTGCCAATAGCTTTGCACTTAGTTGTTCTGCAACCCACTTAGCTAGATACCCTTTTTCTAGATGGAGTCTAAGAATGTTTTCAGGTATTAGACCATGTTTCACAGCTATGTATAGTTTTTCAATGCTGCTCACTTTAAGTGGTATCGGCACACCATTTTCATCGGTAAAAACATATGCTTCTCTATCCCCTACCTGACGCTCTTTAACACTGCTACTCTCCAGCAAGAAAAACCCTTTATCGGTTACAGCAAATTTGTTGCCACTTCTCTCAACAACAAAACCCATTCTCACCAAATCCATAGCATATCTCCTAGCAGTCTTCGGCAAAACCCCCAGCTTTGCAGCCAATTCTTCTACACTAAACTCCGCACCAACGACATGCAGTATCTTAACAGCTCTACTAATCGAAAGAGGCATAACCAGCCCTAAAATGCTATATTAGTGTTTGAGATAAAAAGTTTTATAGCTAAAAGCCTCGCTTTTTAAGGTGAGGGATGGAAAGGTTTATAATGTTTTCAAGGATTGTAGAATTCTAAGAGCTGTGACAGCAGCTCCTAGGCATGTAGATGTAACCACGAGAACCAAAAAGTAGTATGTATAGGTCTCTGACTACTCTATTGCTTCTCTTGCGATGTATAGAATCTTGAATGGGTGTAGAGAGCTAGCGAAATGCCCTAGAACCGATGTTCTTTTAGAATTGGGAGAAGGCTAAGAATTTGCAATTACACTTATGAGGGTTTTTATCCCCTCCTCGAGGCTTATCTTAGGCTCGAAGCCCAGGATTTTCCTGGACTTTGTAATGTCAGCTATGGAATGTTTTATGTCTCCTGGTCTTGGTGGTGCATAGACTGGTTTGAGGTCTTCTCTGTTCAGGGTCTTGAGTATGAGCTTTGCTAGCTGATTTATTGTCACAGCTTTTCCACTACCAATGTTAAACACTCCTCTAGCTCTCTCAATACTCATAGCCTTCATGATAGCGTCTATAACGTCGCTAATGTGTATAAAGTCTCTAGTCTGCTCGCCATCTCCATAGATAATTGGAGGCTCTCTCCTGAGAACCCTTCTTATAAACTCTATGACCACGCCTGCGTATGCCCTGCTCTGCTTGGGTCCATAAACATTGAATATCCTTAGAATAATGGGTCTATAGCCATAGATGCTTGAGAATGCTTGGATAAGAGCTTCACCAGCAGCTTTAGAGGCTGCATAGGGGGATCTGGGCGATAGCAAGTGATCCTCTGGTATGGGGATCTTCAAGGGATCTCCATAGACAGAACTTGAGGATGCAAAGATCAAGACATTAACACCTCTACATGCCTTAGCAATGTTATGAGTGCCAATAACGTTTACCTCGAAGTATAGGTCAGGTCTTTCAATAGACTCAGCAACATCTATCAAAGCAGCTAAGTGAATAACCACATCCACACCCCTAACACACTTCTCAACAACACTATAATCTCTAACATCGCCAACAACAATCTCTACATCTCTAGCGACATCCACTATATTATCCATGGAGCCTGTGGAGAAATTGTCTAGCACCCTAACAAAGTGACCTGCTCTGAGAAGGACTTTAACGAGGTGACTACCTATAAACCCTGCCCCACCAGTAACCAAAACCCTTAAACACTCCACCAAACACAAACCCCCTACTCAGAGCAGAATAAATATAGCAACTACTTAAATACTTAGCTTAGCATAACAGAGTCTATGAAGACTCTACACAGATTGAAAGATGCAGCTATTGAGAGAATTGATGGATCAAAACCTGTTAACAAAATAGAGAGTAGTAACAACGCTAAGAAAAAGACCCATGAAAAATTTTGAGAGAAGCAGAACATTAGATAGATATGAGATTGTGGCTAATACTAAAGGCATTGACTTAACCTCCTCCCAGCACTAGAGGGTGAGGCTCTCAGTTGTTATATAAATTGGGTTTGTAAGTGCGAGAATATCATCAGAGTTCTGCGGTATTAATTCATGTGGGTTTCGATATTTGCCTATCTCAATCCTTATAAGCTTTGCATCTCTAACATCTATTCTCTCTCTATGTTTAAACTCGTTGCTATCTATATCCACAATTTTATGCACATTTCTTTCTGTTAGAATCCTGAATGTATACTTTTTAGCCATTTCAATGCTTACCTCAAGCTCTATCCACTTAGCAACAGATTCAGCAATCTCATCGCCTATTGTGTGTACTCTGCCTGAATTATCAATGGCTTTCACCTCTATGATTGGACCTTCGGGTCTGTGCGTTATGATCACCTTCCCCATTCTTATACCCCTCAAAATACCTTCGGGGTTAAGGCTCTCTGCATAAACCCATGTTGTTGGCTCGCCAAGGCGTGCAAGGTTTGAGCCATGATAGTCACTTCCACCAACTGCTGTAACTCTGTACCCCTCTGCAACTATGGTGTGCCACCAGGATAGAGACTCGTTATTGAATAGATGCCATGGACCATTCCACACCTCAACAGCGTCAAAATGTCGCAAATCCCTATACCTAAATGGGCAATCGCGGCAGAAGGGCTCTCTAAATATTGTTGGATGGTTTATTGAGGCTACACCCCCAGCGCTGTGGATATCATCCACAAGTTTCTCGAAATCCTCTCTGCTCTTTCTCCTAAAATCTATGTACCTGTCAATGCCAAGGGCATTCACATGCCCATAAAAAGTCGTTACCTCTATCCCAGGAATTGCTAGGAGCCCCCTGCAAAACCCCCTCATTTTCACAAGCTCTGTGTTCTGGCTAATAGTGTTATGATCTGTTAGCACTATGAAATCCAGACCCCTGCTTACGGCTAGCGAAAGCAATTCACAGAGAGTATTCCTGCCATCGCTATGAACTGTATGCACATGTAGATCACCCCTATACCACCCAGAACCACCATGGCTATGCAGAGTCCTCCTCTCTTCAAACCAGTTACCACTACAAGAATGGGCAAACTCAGACACAGCAAAGATCTCGGGGTATCTCAATCCAAACTCCTGTAGATTCACCACCTTAGCTAACTTAGAGAGAACATCGCCAAGGTAATCAAACTCCATATCACCCAGCGCAGTATTGTACCCAACAACCCTAAGCCTATAGTTACAGCCATCCTTAGACACACTATCGAGTCTAACAATAGCTCTCCACACACCAGCCACAATATCGCCTGGCACATGTCCAGGAGTTGCAGAACTCCTCGATATAAACACCTTGATCCTCTTATCAGTGCATCTACTGCACCACCCCCTCAGAGAGCCTGTGGAGTCCATGAGACCAAGCATAAGCCTACATCCAGCACCATCATATTCAAACTCTATATAGAGAAAATTCACACCCTCTGCAACAACAAATGGAACCTCAACAAAGTCATTACAAAGCCTCCCACAACCCACAACCCTGCCCTCCACAACACGCTCAAAAACCTTTTCAAAAAACCAGCCACTCATAAAACACACCAGCACCATAAAAGCATACGAACTTCAATTACTAAACACCAAAAATAAATAAGCTTTACGCTAAACTAATATAGCATAGCAGATAAGAAGCAAAAGAATTCAATGGACAAACAGCTCTTTTCCATAACTACTTGCTTGTTTTCTATTTGCGTTGATATGTATTCATGGTTTTAAGCTTTAGCTATATTTATTTGGTTTTTGTAGCACTGTTTACGCGTTTCTACAGCCTATATGTATATGGGTCGTTGGACATGTTTATTGATGAAGCATGGCGGTAGGAGTGAAAGGCATTGAATCTCCATCTACTGAGAAACTGTTGGAAGTCACGGGTCTAATATTTTAGAACTTGGAGAAAGAATTTTTGGCTCTGTATCCTTAGAGAATCCAAGCATATCTTTTGCTGTTTTTAGTGCATTGTTTTAGGGTAGTTTGAGTCCTGGTATGAAGGAGAGGGTCTTTGTAAGCGCCACGCTGTAGAGAGATACTATTATCAGTGTTCTTTCCCACTTGCCTAGCCTCGACATGCCGGCAGCTACTATTGGCGCTGTTGGCGTGTTTATGAGCATTCTGTAGGCGTAGAGCGGGTTTATGGCGAACATAGCCACAGCTATTGCTGTTGATGCGTAGGTGTAGGAAATGATGCCAGTATTTATTGGTGTTAGAAGTGTTGATATTGCGAAGAGCAGCCAGTATAGGGGGTTGTTAAGAGAACCTCCTGTATATATGTTCATGTAGAACTCCATGTCGCTCCAAAGCCTATGGAAGTTGAGCTGCTTTAAGCTCTTCAACCCGCTCACAACTTGGTTCCAGAAATACTCTATGCTTATGAGCCTCAGCTTACCGAGGAAAAAACTTACACCAGCATCGCTCACTACACCCACAACAACTAGCAGCACCATGGAAAGCATCATTATAACACTCCTCCTATCAAAATCCCTTCTATAGAGGCTTAGCACAAGCATTGCAACGGCATTGACTATGAAGAGAGCTGCGAAGTGAACCCATGTATATACATGCGTTAGTAGCGCTACAAGTGAAAGCATTGACACTGCGACTAGGGATCGCAGGCTAGGGGTGTAGGCCAATCCAATAGCGAATTGCATAAGCGATAAAGTGAAGAGATCTGCCTGAAACCCACCATAAACAAAACTCGCTATGTTAGGTGTTGCAACAGCTATTAGAGCTGCATATCTAGCTATATACTCTCCCAAAAGCTTCCTCGTCATGAAGTAAGTGGATAGCGCATAGAGCTGAAACAAGAAAATGTTGTGATATAGACACAGCGTCTTTGGGTCTATGGAGAGAGTCTTCGAAACTATGTAGAGTAGAATCATGTACAGAGGTCTATCACCATAAACAGGCCATGCCCTGAAAGCCTCTGCAAAAGGATTTGAAGAAGCAAGCATCCTCTGCAAAGCATCGTAGTAAAAAGCCCAGTCCACATTCAGCGGAGCTCCATAGCTATTCACAGTCGGCATATAGCCCACGAGCCCCATTATCGTTGCCAGCATCACTGAAGCTACAGCAAAGATGGCGCCACCAGCACTACTACCCCTAGCAACATCACCACCCCCAATACCCAATCCAAATCTGAGTAACAGAATAGCTGAGGATAGCAACAGAATTGCTATTGCCAAAGGCCAGAGAAGAGCCCAGGAACAGAGCTCAAAGGAAACAATGCTACTAAGCCAAGGCAGCCTAAAACCCGCTAAAAGTGCTACATTATATAGCAAAACAACAATCTCCACACCAGCAATTGAATATATGAGACCCATAACAAACCCATTCAAACAACTGCTACAACCCCTCATAGCAGATAGCGACACTATCAATAGTATTGCTAAAGGTATTAGTACTAGAGGTGGGCTGAGGAAAAAAGAGAGTAGAACCAGGGCAGCGTAAGAAATAGAAAGTATGGGTCTAAAACCTAGTGTAAATGTTAATAAGATTAGCGATATGAGTGCTAGGACAAGGGATGCTATAGCCAAAGACCTTGCAACAGCTTCGAGAGGTTTTTCAATCCAAAAACTAACCCTACCAATAGTAACATATGCATAGCCTACAAAAACATTGATAGAGTACACAGCTAGCAAAAGCATTGAAAGACCCAGCAAAACACCGACAACAACATATGTAGCACCACCTCTAGCAAAACCCCTGGCAAAAAGCGTCATCCTCCCTATTAAATGCTGTGCCGATATTCTCAAAGATGTTCACCAATCAACCCACTTTTAGTTTTCTGAAAATGCATAACACTACCGAAAAGTTTATATATATCTCCTCTCACACTTTTATCAAGTAGGTGGAGTTTATGACTGTGAATAGTCGTGGCAAAGCCCTATTGCTAACGCTACCACTAGTAATTCTAGCAATAGTCCTCATTGGAAATTCCTTAAACATGCCATATCTAAGCTTTGCAAGCGATGGTTACTACTATTACTATTACTACATCCCCTACTATTACTATTATACATTAACTAAAACAGCCACATACACTATAACAACACTATCAACTGTTACAACAACTCTTGTTGTTTCCCCAGTAACTCTTGTAACAAGCGTGATTTCCACGGTGACCACACCAACAACGGTGACTAGCGTCGTTACAACAACCATGCCGACAACCATAGTTACAACAGTTCCAACAACAGTTGTCACAACCTCTCCAGTCACAATAACATTTACCAGCACCTCCCCCTACACAACAACAGTTCCAACAACATTCACTACAACGCGTTATGAAACCAGAACAATGACAACAGTGGCGACAACAACGACGGGGGTCACAACAACTGTTCCAACAACAGTTGTCACCAAGGTGCCAACAACTGTTGTCACAACAACTTCGGTACCTGTCCCAACAACTGTTGCAGTGACAACGCCAATAACGGTAACGCAGACTGTGACTAACTGGACTATAACAGTAGTTATAGCGATAGTGATAGGTGTTTTAGCAGGCGTGCTAGGGTACTTACTTAGAAGAAGATAACCTATAACTTTTTTCTTGCTCTACTCACAAGCCTTACCAGCTCATATTTCCTATAGCTAGCAATGATCATCACTATTGTGGTATATAGTGATAGAGCTGTTGTAACGGGTCCTAGTCTTATGCCCCATGGTGTGTAGTTTAGTAGAAGTCCGAGCAGTGGTGTTATGGCTAGTGAGAGCCCTATTGAGAGAGCTACTCTCTCCAGTGGCTTGAGGGAGTTTTCATCTGGGTAAAGAGCTTCCACAGTTACATAGCCAGGTATAAATAGTGTGAATAGTGTTCCAAGGAACCACCTAAAGGGTTCTAGCACTTTTACGGGTATTGCTATGCATAAGAGTGTTGCTAATAATAGTGCTGTGACTGTGTAGAGCCAGAGGCTGTAGTCTGGTCTAAGCATGTATTCTGTGAAGCTCTTTGGTGGGCTGGGATCCTCTAGCTCTAGTACGCCTCTGGCGATCTGCATATACACAGCTCTAATTGTGTTAAAGAGGCTTTTCCCCTTTAACCTCTTCACATAGCTCTCCAGGGTCTCTACCCCACTACCTCTACCCATATATGACCCCACACACCACTATACATCCAGGAACCAGTTGTTGTGTTGAAAACCCATAGCTCAAAAACTAGAGAGATGTTCCTCCCAAGCAACCCCCTATCCCAGGGAATCCTAACAAAAGCAAAAAACTGCTCATCTCTATCATTATCAAGAGCGCCGAGCCATTTACCCAAAGGCTTCGCTACTGAAGGTGCTGACGTTGTAGGGAGCTGAGAAGTATTTAAAGCAACTTTGTACATGACCTGATACGCTATGGGCTTACCCATATGGTTATAGACATAGATGCAGAGCTTGAGGCTCTGATTTAATGCAGCAGTTTTTGGATACACACCTATTTTGCACGACTCGTCCAAGAGCCCTATAGCAACAAACCTTTCGCCAAAAGGTCTCCACGTAAGAGCTATTCCTATCGAGGACGCCACTATAGCCAGTGCTAGTATAACAGCAAACACCTCCTCATCTAAAATCACTTTCTCTTCACCACAAACCACCTCTTCTTAGATGAGTACCACAGATACAGATACACCCTTGGAAGAAGCAAGTATATAGCTATAGGTATGAGTACGAAAACAAGTGTTGTCAAGGCCTTGTAGAGAAGCATGCCCAGCCTCGACGAATCTCTGAAAATACTCAGCCTCATAACCTCCTCACTAACATTGGTATAGGCCTTCACAGCCTCTGTATAATTCCCTTCACCACAGGCCTTTAGCCACTCATCTGCGTAACGCACAGCTGATGTTACATTGACATAGCTCTGGCTCAGCTCCTCCAAACCCCTGACAACCTTAGAGATTGCGTCAGGGCTGCAGGGATCTGCCACCTGAGGAACAATCATAGCTACGATGAGTAGCACAGCTATGAATTTCACCAAGTAGCACCTCTAGCTCTTCTAACATCCATCTCTATCACATCTACCCCAACAGACTTCAAAGCCCTAACAACATTTCTATGACTCTTCTTAATAGCGCTTTCTTCACTAGAGCTACTAGCATCTATCCATGGCCTAGCAGAGGTTAGAACACTGCATCGAATTCCCTTCTGCACAGCCCTTCTACCAATATCAAAAATCTTTTCAGTGTCGTGAAAGAGGTTAGAGATTATGTAGATGGCATCCCCCATAACCTCGAAGCCTTCACTGCTACGCACCTTCAAAAGCTTTTGCAAGACATTAACAATGGGTGGCTCTACAAACTCGTAGAGCTGACCATAGTCAACAACATTGAGCTGAAACACTGCATTCAATGTGTGTAGCAAAAGCTCTTCACCTCTGTCAAAAACATTACACCTCCATTCATCTACATAGCATAGAGATGTCTGTGAGCCACTCCTAGCCAAGGCCATTGCTGTGGTGAGCAGGGCTGATGCAATTCTGTCGCAAGTATATCTCCCAATGCACCTCCTATCAAAAGCCAGTACCTGGCTAGCTTCTCCCCCAACAGAGAAAAGCTTTATGTAAAGCCTGCTAAACTTTGCTGTAGCTCTCCAATCAACCCTCCTAAGAGGAACCCCACTTACATACTCTCTGGAACCAGTGTACTCACCAAAATCAGTTGAAGTAGGCAATAGCTGTTGCATTGAGGGCTCTGCAAAACCCTTTATATAGAGCCCTAATACCCCCAGCACCCTCAAAACCCAGTAAAGGGCCTCGGGATATACAACAAGCTCAATGCCAGTATCAACATCCTCAAGAACAGTGTATAGCCATAGAAAACTGGGCTTCTCAACAGTGACAGAGAGCCTATAACTCCCATAATAATCAAACGCAGTTTTAATCCTAATACGCACCTCACCACTACCATATTGAGCCTCCTGTACCTGAGCCCATTTAGGTAGATGCACAGCACTAACATGCTTCCTGCACAGGATGTGTAAAACCAGCTCCTTCTCCTCCCAAACCCACAGCCTGTACCTCTTCCCACACCCAACACAATAACACCTACTCCTAACAACACCTACAGATGTGTAGATAAGGTCCGAGAAAATGGCAACCCCTATCACCATAGCTATGCCCAACATAATCACATCGCTCACAGCTGTGGAGACCACCACAAGTGATAGCATAATACTTAGGAGTAGCAGACCCCTTTCTGTGAGCCTTATCCTCATTACTTAGGAACCTCAACACTCTGAAGAGCTCTCTCAACGATATCCATTGGCTTCACCCCCTCAACCTGGTAAGAAGGCTTAATAACTATCCTATGCAGTAGAACATATCTAGCCAGCCACTTCACATAGTCAGGAACAACATAGCTCTCTCCCTCAATACAGGCCATAGCCCTGCTCCCTCTATAAAGCCATATGCTTGCCCTGGGGGATGGAGGCAGAAGAACCTCATCCTGTTGTCTCACAAACTTCACCAGCTTGACAATATATCTAAGCACATTTTCTGAAACATAGATCTTTGAACACTCCTCACAAGCCCTCTCAATAGCTTCCAATCCAATGGGATTGATGCTGGCAAGACTCTCTATCTCCTCAGCCTTCAAAACTATCTTCATCTCCTCATCTTCACTCTCAAAGTATTTCGTAGTGTAGGAGTATGCAAACCTATCTATAAGCACCGGTGTAAGTGAATAAGTACCCTCGCTACCCACAGGCATTTGTGTGGCTATAACCAGAAAGATGTTGGGAAGCCTATGTGTAACACCATCTATAGTGACCTGCCTCTCCTGCATAGCCTCTAAAAGAGCTGTTTGGGTTCGTGGAGGCGCTCTATTGAGCTCATCAACAAAAACAACGTTTGCAAACACTGGGCCTTGCCTAAATACCCACTCACCTTTCCTAATATCGAAGTAGTAAGAGCCAAGAATATCTGCTGGGAGGAGGTCTGGAGTCATCTGAACCCTTTTGAAAGTGCCTCCAATAGACATAGCAAAGAGCTTAGCAATAGTTGTCTTTCCTGTGCCAGGAACCCCCTCAATTAGTATATGGCCCTTTGTAAGCACAGCTACAAGCATGAGCTTCAACAAATCCTCGTAACCAACTACAAAGCTCTTTACAAACTCTAGCACCTTCGCTATAGGCTCTCTACCATCATCACTCTTTCTAGACATCTCTAACCTCCTTACACACCTAAAGTAGTCTTGAATGGGGTTCGGGTTTCATCGGGCTTGATATTGTTTGGTATCAAGCCCTCTACCCTTGGCTTCACAGCCCTCGAGACCCCTTTCATCGGAATCCATATCACAGGGCTCCGCCCGCTCGGGGTGACCCCTGCCCACAGCTCCCCCTCCACCATTTTCTCCGGGTCACTGCTGTAGGGTAACCCCCGCATCCTGGCTCCTCCTCAAACCCACCTCTCTTGGGTCTTCGCGATACACCCGCATCTCGAGGCATCTCCCCAATAGGGGAAGTATCAACAAACCTTATAAACCTATATGAAACTAGAAACAGCTACGAAGGGCTGAGAAAAAATGCTTTTAGTGAGCAGCAGAGCATTTTTGAGTAAAGACTTTGAGATCCAGTAGATGGAGAGCCCGATGGCCATGGCCATGGGATACCTGAGCCATGTTCCAAAGATAGCAGTGTAAAACCTTGTAATAGTGCTTCTGAAAGCAGTGTAAGGAGTTTTAGCAACCTGCTCATAAGCTATGTAAATACCTCTGCCATTAGCTAAGAGCAGTGGGAGAAGCTTATTGTCACCCAGATCAATCATTGAGTTTATGAAGGGGCTGGAATCTGAGATCACATAAACAACTCCCTTGCCAAGTGTTTGGAGGTAGGCT